>JBCBOO010000021.1:0-11041 GCA_039821235.1 Planctomycetota bacterium | reverse complement strand
ATCCCGATTTTGTCTGCAGAACCAGAGAATCGATCATTCATCGCGCCATCTCCTCGCCGGACGGAAAAGAGAGAGTTGTCATCCGAGCGATCGGTACCGGACCGTAGCCCAAAAAAGTAGTCGATCGAATCGGAATTGAACGAGCCTGTGCCCTCCCCTTCCCCGGTCGAGCCGCCCTGCAACCGTCCGGTGAACGGGCCCAGCCCTTCTCCTTCTCCTTCTCCTTCCCCTTCGCCGCGGCCGAGATAATTGATGACACGAAGTGCATCGATCGGAGTCACCATGCCATCATTGTTGACGTCCAACAGCGTGCCATCCGCTTCCGCTGCGCTGAAGGTCCGTGAACCGTTGCGGCCAAGGTCATTGATGATCAGCAGTGCATCGAACGGACTTACTGACTGGCTTTCGTCGACGTCTTCGGGCTGACCCACATTATGCCGTGGGCTATCGACCCGAACTGCGGCGATGCCGACCGGGTTAACGCTTCCGTCCACCACTTCGATTTCGACTTCGGACGGCAGTTGATAAATCAAGTTGGGAGTGACGGGTGTGACGACGTAATTGCCGTTCGGCAAATTCTCAACGACGATCGTTCCGTTCTGGCTGGTCGAGTCGTATTGCGATTGCCCGAAGCTGATACCGGAAACGAGGATTTCTGTTCCCGCATGGCCATAGACGATGACCTTGCGAATTCTTCCCTCGGCGTCATTAATGGAAAGCGTCATCTCGCCTTCGGGGAGTGGTTCGGAAGTGAAACGATCCAGCAGCACATCGTTTTCATCGTAGGACTCGATCTTGACGTAGGCGCCGGCTTCAAGTCCCGGACTGGTTGAACCTTGCGAGATGACGTTTACATCGACGTGACCGGTCGCCTGTTCGGACGAGACCACCAGCTTTCGATCCACATTCCAGCGGTCGCTCGAACGCGATCGGAAGGGATCAAAGGTCTGAAACACTTTTCCCCAGACCGAATTGGTAGCGGTGAGGACATCAACGCCACCGTCCGCCCGTTCGCCAAGGGTTGAGAATGTCAGGCCATTGACCGTTGTGATGGGACCGAATGGCAAATCGGGTGCCGAGACGACTTCGGTTGGCAGCGGTCCCGTTGGGGTTTCGAGACTGAACTGGGTGCCGGCAAGCAAGGACTCGCCTTCTGCACGACTGCCGCTGGCGTCCTCATCGAGATAGGCATAGACCCCGCCCAAACCAGAAAACAGCGGCGTTTCTCGTGTCCCGAGGTAATTCTCGCTCGTCACATCCGTGGACGTATCGATGACGCGAACTTCGTACGTGGTAAACGTCTCCGTCACTGGGATCGTGACATTGAATTCGAACGATGCCGCATCTGGTGACAGCAGTGTTCGCCAGTCACCATCATCAAAACGGTATTGAAGTTCACTGACCTTTGCGAGCGTGATGTCACTTTGGTTTCCCGAAGAATTTGCATTCGGTAGGAAGTCGACGTGTGCGTTGCCGATCAGTTGGATCTCGGATTCGGTCGCATCAAACAAGCCGACCACGTCCAACTGCAACGGAACATCCAGGACATCGAAGACTCCATCGCCGTCGCTGTCCTGCCATCCGAGCAACGCCAGCGTGGTCTCCGGTGAGACGAGTTCTTTGTAAGCGTCTTCCGCGACACTGATGCCACGCATGATGCTGACTTGCTGAGGCGGATTCGGAGTGTCGGACGCGTTGAAGGTGTAAGCGTTGTAATAGCCTCGGCGATCCGTCCAAGTACTGCCGCCGGGGTACTCATCGCGCGCCCAAAAAATATGTCCCAGTTCGTGTGCATACGTCCAGACGGGTCGCTCGGACGGAACCACGTAGTACATCCCTCCGGGGTAGGCGAATGCGCCGCTAAAGTCTCCAGGCTCAAAAAAGTCGTTGACGTCATTGGACGAATCTACGACCACGATCGTGAACGCCCAGTCGGTTCCGTGCAGTTCTCTCTGGTCGTTGTTGAATAATCGGATCGCTCGATCAATCGACCCTGCTTCGCCATAACCGAGGTCGGTTAACCAGTTGCCGACATAGAGTTCATTGGTCTGACTGGATCGATTGATTGGTTCGTACCCCGTCGCGACGGGATTGCGAGCGTAAGTGTCGTCGATGGTGAAGCTAAGCGAGTGTGTGCTCGTTTTGGTCGCCAGCAGGTCCGTCCACCAATCGACGCTTTCTCGGATCTTCGCCAGGACTTCGTCGATCTCGTCCGAATCCCAGTCTTCGGTGCTTGGATCAATGGTTCCGTCGCTTTCAAAGAAAACGGGTGTGACGGCCACCGAACCGAGCAGGAATTCGGCGGTATCAATGGGAGTGGCGCCGGTCGGAAGGTCGGCGGACATCAGCCGCCGAGACTCCATGGATTCGATCGTGAGCCGGCGGCGTTTCGCGGTGACAGATTTGCGAGTCAAGGTCATCCATCCATTGTCGAACGTGCACAAGAATCGGGACGCAATCCATGCTAATGAGGCGGGCGCGAATCATGCGCCCGCCGTACATTGTTCGTCGCGGAAAGCGGCTGTCTGACCACGACGGTATCGATTCTATCGACCGTGGGACTCGTTAAAGTCCCGCAAAAAATGCGTCCAAGTCACTCGTTTCGGGTTCGTCGGCATCTGCCGAAGAGTCCGACACGTCCACCTTGTCCTCTGCCAAACAGTCGACGATGGAGTCCAGTTGCATCGACGCTGCACTGTCGAACACGCTGACCTTACTGGAGGCTTCGCCACCGAGTGTCGAGACGCCCTCATCGGATGAACTTGCATCGTCCGAGTCGTCTTGGCTCGAAACTCCCAGCAGCCCTGGTATCAGCATGTCACCGACAACGGTGGAACCGCTGGCCAATACACCTGGACCGGCCGAGAGGAATCGGCCCGTAAACTCGCCTTCACCTTCACCGTTGATGATCCGCGAGAGCTCGTTGATCACGGCCAACGCATCGCTCGGTGAAAGCCGACCATCGCCGTTGACATCCGGGAACTGCGGGGTGGAGACAGGATCGGTCTCAAGGTTGATACTTGCTTCGCCACGCCGCGCGAGTGCGTTGATGATGACCAGTGCATCGAGCGGTGTCACGGTTCCGCTACCATTGGTATCGAACCGGTTGCTCGGGTTCGTAAACGGGTTGGCCGTTACGACGATCGGGTAGTCTTCGACTTCACCGAATCCGCCATCACCGTTCGGACCGATCACGGCCGATTCGCTTAACCGGAATCGAGCGACCGTTTGACCCGGCACGGCGTCATTGGGAACATCGATGAGGACACTATTTCCGCCGTCGGCGATCGTCGTTCGTCCCGTTCCCACCGTACCAAACGAGAAGCGTTCATCGGCTTCAAACACACCATCTTGATCCCAATCGAACCAGGCGTCGACGTAGGCCGTTCGCCCATCCGCGTTGTTGAGCGTCAGCCCGACCGATCGAGAGAAACCGACTTGGAAGGTGCTCGGTAGTGTGACGCCGTCATCAAAGTTGTCGGCGTTGGGGATTTCAGCATCGGAGTCCGCACTGATTCCCGCCCCGAGTGTGAATTCCGGATCGACGCGGTGTCGCGGACCGCCATCATCGATCGAACTCGTGTAGGGGCTCGTGGCATCACCGTAATCAAATCCAGTTCCGATGAAGATGATCAGTTCCGTTTGTCCATCGGCCTGATTGCTCTGAAGCAAGTTGCCGACTTCGTCTTGGACGACGACTGTTTCAACCGCACCGAAACCGATCACACCGCCCGAACCTTCGAGGAAGATGCGGGTGTCGACGATCGAAGTGCTGACGCCTGGCAAGTTTTGCCCGTCGATCACGCCCTGGATGATCTGCACGACTTCCTCGGCCGTTTGATCGATCGGAATCAGGATCGGAACGGTCGGGCCTTCACCGGCCAGCCCGATTTGGGTCGCGGTGCTGTTGGACAGATCGATGGAGTAGGTGTTGTCACCGCCGAGGAACACGCGCCCGAATCCGGCATTGGTCGGAGCGAGGCCAAGCGGTGACCCGCCAATGGCAAGCACCAACGCGTTGGCGACTTCATCAAGCGATGCGGTGCTCGAGATGGAGACCGCAGTTGCCTCGTCGTTGATCAACAATCCATCCGTGTCCAGTTCGAAATCGATGCTGGTGGACGCCCCCAGGTTGACGCGAATCGACTGTCCGTCAAACACATCGGCCTGGCTCGTGCCATCGATGGCCGGGATTTGGAACCCAAACCCGGTGGACGTTCCGATCGCGCCGGCCACTTGGACCGCCCCACTCGGCGAGGTTACCGAAGCAAGCGGTGTACCGCCGAGCAATTGCAGGGTTTCGTCGCGTGCAAAGGCCGTCATATTCAACTGGCTGTCGGCATTGATGACTTCAGCGAACGCTGCGACGAAGTCGGCGGTTGTGCCGGCTTCCGTAATCGGAACGCGAGTTGAGATCGGCAGGATCGCATTGTTGACGTCCAACTCATAAGACCGAGTCACGTTGCCGTCAAAGACATCGAGCCGAATCCCATCGGCCGCTGCTCCGGTTAAACCCGGGAACAGGTCCACGATCAGGCCGGTTTCATATTCGAACGTCGTCGGCTGGTTGAGGTTGTCGACCACCGTCAACGTCGCCCCATCCTCATAGACGTTGCCTTCTCCGGCGCGAATGATGGCGTCGGAGCTGTCAACCATTCGGATGACGTAGGTCGAGTCGTCTTCCCAGACTCCGGCGATCGGTGTCAGCCGGATCGTATTGGTGCTCGGGTTGTAACCGAATCGATAGTCCGTGCCTTCGACCAGTGGCTGTCCATCACGGAACAGGATGAGTGATCCGCTGGAGACGGAGCCGTCATCGATTCCGGTACCTGGAACGAAGTCGGCTGGAGGAAGACCGTCCACCAATTGGATTTCGAACGCTTGCGGTGCCGCACCCCGAACCGTTGCTCGTCCGGAATCCAATCCGATTCCAGGAGCGTACGGTGAGAGCAAGGTGACGCGTGGTCCGCTCAAGTCACCGCGATCGAAAGCACCGCGGTCTTTGAAGACCTGGTCGCCGAGCCCGCTCGGTGGTTCAACGTTGGGATCATCCACCCGAAGTTGACCGTTGACGTCGACATTCGGAGCGAGGATGGGCGATGGCGAGATGCCAATGGCGGCACGAACGGTCGTAATGTTGTCGCGATCGGGAAGCGAATCGATCGAACTGTCGATGATCCGGGCACCCGATGCGGGAGCAAACACGAGATCCGTCGGGTTAACGAAGACCGCTTCCGCGGCAGTTAGCACTTGTGAAATCTGACCCAAAGAGACGCCCGTGGACGTGTCCGCTGTGTTTTGGAAGTAAGAGTTACCACCCGAAACAAAACCAGGATTCGTATTGCTCACCTCAACGCCGGTTTCACTGTTGGCGATGATGTTGTTCAGCAGGAACGGCGAAGCGTTGCCCGAGATCGAGACCCCGATTCCGCCGGGGTTGTACGTGTCAACGGGGACGGAACTGATCGCTCCGATCGCGTCGATGTCTGCACCAATCGATGTGCCCGTATTGTCACCTTGTCGTTCGTCGGTCACTCGGACGAAAGCGAATCGGTCATTCGGCCCAAATCCGAAGGCATCGATGTCGATTTGGTTGGTCAACCCACCGACGTTTCCGACATCGAAGAAGGTGATGCCGTCTCGACTGATCTCGACGCGGACGGATTCCACTTCACCGACCTCAAAGATCACCAGGTCGCCGCGGTTGTCACCACTTCCGGTAAGGAAATTGTCGGTGAACTGAACCGTTAGTGAACCCTCGATCCCCAAGGAAACAGCGGTCTGGCCGTCAATCGGTTCGGCTCCACGACCCGTGCTATCCGGGGCTCCGAGTGCCGAGTCGGGGACTTGGTGAATCAACGTCGGAGGCGAGCCCCCCGCGTTCGGATCGTAGAGAACGACTTGGTCGGCGAACGAGATGTTGCCCTGGTCGAAGAGGATGCCTTCGAACGTTCCGGATGGAGAATTGATCCCCGGCGTAATCGTTCCGCCAATGATCGTGTTATTGACAATTCGTTCGACACCCACCGGATCGTAGTCCGTCTGGTCGAGGTCGCCCGCGATTCCCTTGAGTTGCAGTCCGCCGGCGCCGTTGAACGCGAGTACGTTGCTTTGAACAACCACACCGGGCGTGTAGTTGTCGACGTTCAACTCGACCAGGTTTCGCGGGTACCGGACGACGGATGGACCATCGGTGCCGGCGACCTCTGCGCTGATATCATGTTGGATGTCGATACCGAACTGCTCGTTCAACAAGAAACGGCTGTTCTCGATCACGATGACGCCATGGCCATCACGCTCTCGGTTTGAATCACCGCGGTGATCGAATTGAACGACAGAATCCAATGATCCGCCGGCGTCATCGATCACGACATTGCCGACCAAGTTGATGGTCGGGTCCAGCCGCTCAATCCGCTTGATTCCGAGTTGGAATGGGGCCTCATTCTGGAAACCGCTTCCGGGAACCGCATCGACTTCCAAGACGCTTTGAACGTCAGAACGATTGATGGCTTCGATAATCGCAGCCGCAACCTCCGTCGAGTTCTGAGCTCTCAGCAGACCGGTGTCGTCGTCCAGCACACCGAGCGAGAACGGGATTGGTACGCGGCCCGGCGTGACGGAGTCGTCACTGTCGAACTCGAATTCGACGGTCGCACGACCGTCTGTGATGGAGAATGTGTCGCCATCGGAGAGTTCCGATGCGGGACGCGCCGTGATTTGAATTCCGTCATCAAGACGGGCATTCGAATCGAACGTGCGGAACTGCAGGAATCCGTCCGAAACGTACTCGCTACCGTCACGGATCTCGACCTGATAGGCACCGGTAACCAGCGAGCTCCGCGGGTCATCCGGCTGCGGGAAGGCAAACCGTTGATCGGTGACGAATGTTGTGTCCAGCCCGGAGCCTGCGGGGCGAACATCAACGACCTGCTCACCGCGTTCTGCGAAACCGATGATGAAGTCGTCAAGGAAGATGCCCTCAAAATCGTTGTTTCGGGCTCCAGCAACGGTCGAAGATCCGAAGCTGTCGGCGTATCGACTCGACGCGTTGATAAATGGTCCTGCATCACCAACGCTGAATCCCGGCAAGGAAATCAGTGATCCGTTGAGGGGGAAGAAGTCGGGCGAGCCTGCGGTGCGATTCGGGAAGAACTGATCCAGCAAGGCCGTTCGGAACGCGGCCGCAACCGCACTGGCTGACATTCCGGCACGGACATCAATCGTGTTCCCGCTCGTGACCGTTGTGTTGCGGACGGTGAACAGGGTGGACGGTGACGTGAGCGTCATCGCTTCGCCGAACTCAACGGAGTTTCCGTCGTCGACCAAGTTGTAGGTCATGACAACCGGCGGATTGGCATTCACAGCCGCGACAATGATTGCGGAAATCTCTGCTGCGGAGAGATCGCCAACGGTTAGTCCGCCACCGAGCCCCGCTGTCAAATCGATTTCAATCTCACCGGCGTTGATCGTGCGAGTCCCGTCGTTGAGCACATAGACCTGCCCGTCGAGCGTGAATTCAGCCCGTGCGGCCAGGCTTGAACTGTAGGCAGCGACAAGGTCCGAGCCTTCCGGAGTGATCAGAGTGGGTGGGAAGTCGACGGTGAAGGCGTGTCCGCTCACACGAATCGTCTCGCCTTCAACCAACTCTGAGCCGGCAACCGTTCGAATACTCGTGCCGCCCGTGGAGAATGAACCTGCGGTTGCAAATTCAATTCTCAAGGAGAGGTCCGGCATGCCCGCGAAATCACCCAACGGCACTCGAGCCTGACGCCACGTGTCGGTGTTGTCGAACAATTGTTGCTTGTCAACATCGATCGTGTCGTTGTAGGGCGCAACCTGCGGCGGATCATCGAATTCGTCATCCGTAAAGCCGGCGTTTCGCTGCGTCGTGTTCAGAGCAACGGCATGCTCGGTTCCGTCTGGCTCGACGACGTAAACACGAAGTGCATCGGTGCTTCCGCCGCCATCGGCCTCGATCAGATAGTTGAAGTACAGCGTCGGCAGGTCACTCGGAGCGTAGTTCTCAAGCGAGAACGTTCGGCTTTGAATTTGTCCCTTCGCACCACCAGGGAAATTGAACGTGTTGTTGACGCCCTGCCCGTCTCGTCGAGCGGTCGCGGTGGGGAATTCAACGGGGTCGGAGTAGTTCGACTGGAAGAGCCCTTCGTAGGAGAAGCTCAACGATCGGCTATCAGTCCCTGTTTCCCCGTGACCAAGGTCCCCACCACGCGTGTTGGTGAAGTGCCAGAGGTTGTAGTCGAGAGTGCTGAAGTCGAGGCCCTGAGCGTTCGGGATCCCCGTGGAGATCATCGAAACTCCACCGGCGAAGTAAGGCAGAAGCTCACCCGCGGTGTTGAATGCGTAAATGTTTCCGCTGGACGTGATTCCGAACAAGACGTTTGAGTAGGCTCCGCCGTCGACGCTGTTCGGGCCAGCACGCAGACCCGTAAAGTCCTCGTTCAGGCGTAGCAAATCGGTCGCCGTGGTGACGTACGATCCGATCGTTCGAGCTCCGTTGATGAACTGGTTGGTGCCGGCGGTGAGTTCGCCATCGGTGACACGGAAGAGACTTCCGTTGTCACTGATCGCATAGAGATCGTTCCCGACAAATTCGGTTCCGGTGATGGTTCCGCCGTTGGGAATTCCACCCGCGACAAGGTTCCCACTCACACTGGTGATAAAGCCACCTCCGATCGCGACGCTGCGATTCCGTGCGGTCGCCGTGGCGGTTCCGCCCAGGTTATTGATCGCAACGGCAATCTTGTCGGCGACATCCCGAGCGGAGTCGTCCAGGTCCAGCACAATCGGAGTTCGACCGACGGTCACACCCGCCGCACCGCCACCGACGAGTCCTTGAGAATTAACACTCACCGATGCCGCACCGGGCACGTTGAAAGTCAGTCCGTTTGTGTTGACCGGGATGCCATTGTTCGTAAGGGCGTCAACGATTGCGGTCAAGACTTCTTCGGACGTGGAGACTTCGTCGACATCGATGGCGAGATTGCCAAAGGCCACGCCGTCGTTTCCGGCCGAACGAACGCCCGCACCAAATGTTTGGAATGTCGTTCCGTTGCGGAAGGTGATTTCATTTCCGAGGACGCTCGCTTCCGTCTCAGGAATCTCCCGCACGATTGCGAGGGCCAAGTCGTTGGCAATTGCGGACGCGGATCGCGCTTGTCCATCGTTAAAGCGAAGCGGAATCGGGATGCTGGCTGGGTTGTTTGGATCGTCACCCTGTTGGTTGACGAACTCGAACCGTTCGAACCCACCAGTCGGACCTTGTACGGTCACGGACTGGCCTGTGTCCAGCCCGCCATTGGCATTGACGTTCGAAAGCACCAACCTGGAGCCGGTGTCGAATTCGAACGTGGTTCCGCCGATAACCAGCGTATCACCGTCAAGTACGGGTGCACCAGTGATCAGGACGTCGCCTCCGAAATCAAGTTCGAAGACGGTCGTGTCCATGCCGGAGGTCAGGGTGAAGACGTCGCCATCAAAGAGACGCTGAGTCAGGACCCCCGCGCTGGTGTATTCCAACACATCGGTCACACCCAACTGAGTTGAAAGCGGATTCGCGGGAGCCGCCGTATCGATGCGTCCGATTTCACGAGGGATCGTTCCCGCACCACTGTTGGTAAGGAAGAGGTTGAAGTCGGGACCGATCGCTTGGCCCGTGGTGGGCGAGAATTCGTAAAGGATGTTTTGCGTGTATTGCAATCCAGCCGCGGCGCCCGGGTTCCGGCTGCCGACGAACAAGCCTCGCTCGACGTCTTTGTACTCGCGAATCGTGATCGCTTCGATGAACAATCCTTCGTTGACGGTGAAGTCCAGAATCTGCGGCGAGTTTTGCTCGACGACCAGGTCACCGAAGGTCGTGATGCCCGCACCCGTTGCGACCTGATCGAGTGAAGCGTCACCGGTATCGATCTGAACGTAGAAGTAGTCCGTGTCGCTACGCTGACGATCGGCAAAGCCCGTGTAGGCGTAGAGTTCGCCATTGGCGCGGAAGGCCACGTCGTGGATGTCCTCACCGCCGAAGTCGCCGATTTGGCCATAGTTTTGTCCCGTGAAGGGATTTACCACGTGCAAGCCGGTCGGCGTATTGACGTAGAGGACAACATCGTCAAGCGAGTAAGGGACGATGGAACTGTTGTCGAACAACACGCCATTTGCCGCATTGTCGACGGCCACACGTTCCGTGGCAGCAATCGGCTGCAATCGTACCAACGGGTTGTTACTGGCTGGGTTAAAGAACTGATCGAGCGACAGCGGTACTTGCGTCTGGTTGGAGACAGCAAGGAAATACGTGCCCTGAAGCAACTCCACGGAGCCAAGGAACGGATCCGCGTTCCCGGCACTGCCACGACTAAGATCGCTGGCACTATTGCCTGTCTCCGTCGACGGCAGGTCACCTGCAACATTGCTATCGGTCGCCGTGTAGATCAGGTCTCCCGTGGCATCAAACAAGTAGAGAGCCATGTCGCTACGAGCAAAGTTGGACGCATAATCCAAGTCAATGATCGTTGAAAGCGGCAAGGTTCCCGCACCAGCCGGCACGTCTTCGTACGTGATTTCAAACTGGTAGAAATCGACATCGGTTGTGTCGGAGATCGTTCCCGCGATGGACTTCGCAAGTCTGTCGCTTTGCAGAGGATCTGCATCCCCAGTTCCATCGGCGTCTTCGCCAAAGACACCCAGCCGCTGCGCGAGTGTTGCAGTGCTGTTGTCCAGTGTCGTCTCGCCTTCCTCACCCAAGAGCGGCGAGTGCAGAGGCTGTCCAATGACCTGCACGGCGGTCGTGGCAAAGCGAACATCCGCGAATCGGATCTGCGTCCCGGCACTTTCGTCCGTTTCGCGAATTCGGATTTGCATTTGATAGCGCCCGCGCGTCAATCCGTCACCGACCAAAGCCGGGTCGGTCAGCGTGGCAAAGTCGGTCGGGTCGGGTGTGTTGCTACTTCGGACGCGAACGTGATAGGTGTTCCGGGTGCCAATCTCACCGGGCAAACGAATTCGCATACCCGCGTCTTTCGGGTTCGAC
>JBCBOO010000219.1:0-11577 GCA_039821235.1 Planctomycetota bacterium | reverse complement strand
CTCAATCAAGCCGACACCGCAAAGAATGAATGCGTAAGGGAAGATGATACGCAGGGTTTCCCACGTCATCGGAACCAACGCGTGTTCCCAAAAGAATGGTTGTGGCAGACCGCCCTTGATCCCGGCGGCATCCGGATCGGCCGCGAGTTCGGCTTTGATCGCCGCCACATCGGCCAGAGTCGTCACAGCGGGTGTGATTCCGTTTTCTGCGGAGGTCGAAACCAAAGTGACTGCGTTGTTTTGGAGGGTTTCATCCGCGGGCTTACTCGCCTCGGCCACGCGCGTCGCAATCGTCTTGTCTCGCAGCAGGTCGCCCACGGTGGCAATGCGATTTTCACCCTCGCCGGTTGGCCACGCCTTGTTGATGCCGATCCCCAAGCACGTGACGACAACGATCGCGGCCAGTGAGGCCGGCACGGCTCGCGTGAGCTTTGGCAGGTACTGGATGATCAACATTGTCAGCCCGACTAAACCGAGCATCACGACCATCGAAGATCCACTCAGGAAGACGAGCTTCCCGCTCTCATTGAGCGTTTTAAATGAGTCGAGCTGTGCCAGTCCAATCACAATCGCCAACCCATTGACGAAGCCCAGCATCACCGGATGGGGCACCATGCGGATAAACTTTCCAAGACGTCCGGTACCCACCGCGATCTGCAACAGGCCGCAAAGCACGACGGTTGGAAAAAGGTATTCGACGCCGTGCTGGGCGACCAATGTCACGATCACAACCGCCATCGCGCCAGTGGCGCCCGAGATCATACCCGGTCGGCCGCCAATGGCGGCCGTGATGAGTCCAATGAAGAACGCGGAGTACAGTCCGATCAGCGGAGAAACGCCTGCGACGAAAGCGAAGGCGATTGCCTCGGGGACAAGAGCAAGGGCAACAGTCAGCCCGGACAAGATGTCGTTTTTAGCGCTCGATTTACGTTCGGAAATCAGTGGGGACATAGAGATCGGGGAGCCACAAAGATGAATGAGATCGGGTCTCATTCCGCTTGGAGAAGGCGAAGCGATACCCGTCAGATCTGAAATCCATCGGATGACTTCGCGCGGGGATCACAAAGTCGATCGCACGCGGCGCCCGTCGGATCGGATCAAGAGTTGCAAGGGTAGCACGCGATTGGGCCACCCTCAGCGACGAAGACTAGTGAGAGCGAAACACACGTCAACGCTGTTTTCGTGACGTCGTCCTTCGATGACCGCACGTGGCGGCTGATGTGAAAATCAGCCCCGCAAAATCGATTTGTCCGATTTCAGACGAGGAATAAGAAGCGGGCATCACTCTCCGCTTGCCGAGACATTTCGAACGGCAAAGGGATTCTCTTGAGTCTGCCCTTCACGCTTTTCGCCTTCCATGGACGAATCATTGATCGAAAAGGATCCCAAATGCGACTCGTATCGATCTTCGAAGATGTACTGCAGACTGATCGTATCTTGTTGGATCAGCTTCGCCAACCTTGGGGGCATCTCGTCGAAGTTAAACTCAAAGTCTTCGACGAATTTCTCTGCATTTTGCTTGAACCGCTCCCAACCGATCTTGCGAAATTTAACCGTCAGATCGTCGCTGGCGCGGTACCAGAAACAGAGGGACCCGTTGAAGTCGACGGTGATCCGCGCGAGCGTCAAATCTTCATCCATCTCGTAGGGGAGAATCTCCTGCAACTCATCGACCGCGTTGCGGATCTCCGTCAATGTCATTCGATCAACTTTTCCACGCCCGTCGGCGTCTTCCATCTTCTCGGCCCGTCGATCGGCCAGACGCTCGGCAGCTTGGCGCGTTCCGCCAACATCACAGCCAAGGAAGCATGCGAGACTCACCAGTAGCAGAAGTTTCGTTCGGTAGATCATCAGAAGGTCGGGTGTCTAGGAAACAAACAACAAGGTTGTTGAAACCTAGCATGCAGATCGACGAACGCACGGTCCAGAATGCGACCACTTGCGACGGTCGTGCGGGTTACCCGCCCCTACCGAAGTCTTCGACGAGTGCCGCGGCAACCTTTCAGCAAACGGTTCCACGGACAAGGGGCAAAGATGCGACGCACCCTTCGGACCCGTCTGGCACTAGGTCTTTGCCGCTCCGGGCCAGAACTTCTTCCACTTGCTTTCGGAAGACTTGGGCATTCCATCTTCCTCGACCACCTCTTGGCCACTGATCTTCGCAGCCAAGTCTTTCAAAGCCTGGGTGATGGCCGCCTTGGGTGCTTGAGTAATCAGCGGAACACCGTTGTTACGAACTTCCACCATGGTTCGGTAGTCGTTCGGCAGCAACGCATAGATGTCTCGTCCGAGTGTCTCCTTGGCCTTTTTTAAACTGATCTGTCCCGATTCGAGACCGGCTCGGTTGACCACGATTTCGACCTTATCGGAGAGTTCTTCCACCTCCTCGAAACTCATCATCAAACGCACGACGTTTCGGAGGCAAGGAAGATCCAGTTGCGTCACCAGCAGCACCTTCGACGCCGACTCGATCGCGGCCATGTCGATCGAACTGTAAGTCTTGGAGAGGTCGATGACCAAGTGGGTGAAAGACGCCTTCAGCAGGCCAATGACCTTGCGAAGGCTCTCGCCCGTGATGCCTTCGGTATCGTGCAGCTCCACCGGACGGGGCAACAGGTAGAGGCCGCTGCTGTGTTTGGTCAACGATTGCTTCAGCAGCTGGATGTCGAGTCGCGAGACGTTCTGAACCACATCAGCCAACGTGTAGTCGGGAATGGCGTCCAAGAAAACGTCTGCGTCACCGAGTGCAAGATCGAGATCGATCAGCGCCACACTATTTCGCGAGTCGGCGGCAAAGATACATCCCAAGTTCACGGCGGTGCTGGTCGTCCCCACGCCACCGGTGGCTCCCGCAATCGCAACCACCTCGCAACCACGCGTGGTTCCTTCCGTCGTCCCGAACTTCTGCTGGCTCACTCGGCTGAGCGCCGCGGAAAGATCTTCCTGAGACATCGGCAGTGTGAGAAATTCACGTGCGCCGGCACGAATGGTTTGGAGAATCAGATGCCCATCCGTACTGGCACTCGCCGCCAGGATGACCGTGTCCGGTGCATCCTTCGCCAGTCGTTCGATGAGCCGCGTCGACTTTTCCGTGTCCCCATCAAGGGTCACCACACCCACATCGGGTCCGGTCTGATCGACGATATCCGGAAAGAACTCGTAGCGAGAGCAGTCCGCTTCCAACCAGACTGTGTCCATACTTAACAGCATGGCCTTCAGCGATTCTCGCGTGTCGTCATTGGGGTCAACCAACGCGATTCGTAGCACGTTTGTCATAGAAGATCTTTCCGTCAGTCTGAATCAATCCGTTGGTCCCCGGGGTCGCTTAAAGGGCGTGCGATGCCTTGCATCGATCCTTTCCGGCGTCCGTCGCGTTTGGGGAATACGCGACGGCCGCCCCGATCGATCAGTACCCTTCGGGCGTACTCAAGATCACTCCGTCGCCAACCACCGTGGGCTCGTTGCCTGGGACAACAGCACCTTCCGGTATCGCGTCATAAGGCATCATGCTGCCTCCCATCGCACCAGAGTGCTGCATGCTCAGCCCCGGGTCACTCAAATTTCCGCGTGCCATCATCGCACCGTGCTGCATCACGTTCTGGTGAAGCAACGTATCGGTACCGGAGCGGTACATGCCGCTTTCCATCGAGCAGCCATCGCCACCGAGCAGATTGGGAACCTCAAGATGGCCGTTCAGATACAGGTCGCGGTCGTTGGGCGACATGCTGTTCAAGCCTGGTCCGCCTCGTGGAACCTGATGAGGATCCATGGCGTCGACCAGCTCCGGCGTAACGGTGATCAACAGCTCTACATCGTTTCGCTGTTCCTGGATATTCCGGAACAACGTTCCGAGTACGGGAAGTTCACCGAGCAGCGGAATCGAGCGGACCCGGCCTTCGGTTCGGCTTTGCAACAATCCGGCGATCGCAAACGTCTGACCGGCTTGCAGTTCCACTGCGGTTTCGACATAGCGTTGGCTGAAACCGGGCACGTTGGTTTCACCGACGATCAACGATCGTGATTCGTCAACCTCGCTGACCTCCGGTCGGACTTCCAAGCGAATTCGCCCGGGTCCAACGACGAAGGGAAGGAAATCGACCGCAGTACCGAACTCTTCGTAGTTGACCGTGACCTGGCCGTTGTTTGATGGAACGACGTAGGGAACTCGGCCACCGACGATGAATCGGGCGGGACGTCCATGCGTCGCGACCACCGTCGGCTCGGCGAGATACTTGATCAAGTCCTGCCCGCGAAGTGCGTCGATGAGCGTCGTGAACTCTTCACCGCTGAAGACGTTTGTGACGCTGGCTTGTGCGAGTTGGAAAGGACTGCTGCTGATCGTGTCCACTCCATCGGTCCAGGAGATATCGACACCCAATCGTCGGAGCTTCGTTCGTGAAACTTCCATGATTCGGGTGTGGAGAAGGACCTGCTGAACTCCCACGACGCGAATGTTGTTGACTACCGTCGGGTAGTACTGCTCGACGATCGAAATGGCTCGGTCCACGTCATCGACGCTGGTCACGTATCCACTGACAATCGCAGACGCGTTGACCGGCATCACCTTGAGCGTCGCCAGTGGCAACTGCGAAGCGAGAACACCTTCAATCTCACGGGCGTCCGCAATCACGGTGATGTCGACCGTGTACTGCTTGTCGTTCGTATCCCAGAGATTGATCTGGGTGGTACCCGGCGTTTTCGCGAATACCTGAAGTTGGTTTTTCGCGATCGGCGTCGCCCCAAGGACTTCCTCGTTGTGCACTTGGAAGCGGGGGATCTGAGCGTCGAGCGTCAGAATACTGTTCGACTTGACCAGCATCTGCATCCGCTCCACCGGACGCGTGATCGTGTAGTTCGCCGCGTTGGTGGTGTTGGCGGAGGTCAACGTTTCGCCAGCACCTTGAGCACTAACTTGCGTCGAAAGACACGCCACCGAGACGAGGGCGATCAGCTTGAGCGCGGTGGGGTAAACCGCATTTCGGAACATTTCCATCGCAGGTGCATCCTTGCTGAACCATCATCCCGGGGCGGGCCAGGAAGACGTTCCCGTGACTTGCGTCGCGGGTGCGTCTCGGTTCGTTGCGAGTAACGTCGGGTAAAAAGGTCAGTCAAGCTCGCCGGTCACCGGCGAGCGTTCAATGGTCTGGGTCGATAACGTGTATCAGTCGCCGTCGGTCGGAGCGAAGAACGGACTGTCTGCACCTTGCAGGTAGTCGTCATCGTCGTCGTCGTTCGGATTTGGAGCGGTCGAGCCCGACGAATCATCCTTCGGGCTGGTATCGATCACTCCGGTATCAGCCACGATTCGCGGCACGGGGTCGCCTTCAGTAAACTCGTAAACCACGATGCGTCCGCTCTCGATTTTCTCGATGCGGAAGGTCGGTTTCTCGGGTCCGGCTTCCACTTGCGCCGGTTTTTTGTTCTGACGCAGTTTGCCGAGTTCACGGAGCCGCTCCTGTTCGTCGCGTCGATCCTGCAGGTCCTTCATGAACTTGCGAGCAGACTCGCTCATTTCACCTTCAGGAATACTCTCGTCCTGAGCGGAGGGGCTACCAAGGGAGAGTGAAACCTCGCCCAACTTCTTCGCAAAGTCGAACGCTTCCACGTCTGTCTTGCGAATGAGTAGTTGAATGTTGCGTGCGGTGCGTGAACGCGGCTCGTCTTCGGCGAACTTCGTGATCCCGTCGATGCCGTAAACCTTCACGCCGGTCAGCACAACCAGCGAAGCGTCGCGAGCGAACATTTCGCCCTTGTCAAATAAACCGCGGATATCGACTCGGTCGCCGGGTTTGAGCAGGTTGGCGGTTCCGTCACGACCAGCATCGAGCGAGACGACAGCGTAGCCGCGCGGCACAACCTTATCCTCGACTTCGTTCATCAACTTTTGGTCCAGCATGGGCTCACCCGCGAAGAGTGGCACCTTGGCGTACCGTCCGGCGAATTTCGTGAGATCAGCGGATGCTCCCTGAGGAACACGATCGGCCGGCCACTGTTCGAGACGCAGCTTGTCAGCCGTGATCTCCTCTTCAGCATTGACCGAAACGGTCGTGACGAGGATCTCAGCCAACTCGGCTTGGGGTCCATTTTGTGCCTGCATCCACTGCCCGACTCCGACAGCCGCAATGGTGCCGCAGATACCGGCAAGCAACAAGAAAAGTGATTTGTTTCGCATAGCGTAGGGCTGGTCCAAGACCAGGTAATAGCGTTGGGGGTGCGGAGGACGGAGCCGGAAGGAGGCTGTCGACCCACCCCATTACTCGGAATTTCACGGCACCTTCCTGCAGGCTCCGAAACGGAGCAGGAATGACCGTCGCAATGATTGCCCATTGCCTGTTCGTAAAACTTGCCCCAGTCAAAACAGCTTTTCGTCAATCACGCGGATTTCGTCGGAAAACCCCAATCCGACGGCCACTCTTTCATCCGTACTTGAGGATTTTCGGGACAATTGTTCACATCCGACCCGCTGGATTAGACAAGCATTCCGGCGTAGGCGAAGTAGATAATGCTTCCGATCGCCATCGGAATGCCGTATGGCAGCAAATACATGTTTGGTTTGCGTTCCCGTGCGATCTTGGAAAGCTCGGCCGGCTTCTTAACGGTTTTCCACTCTTCCAGAATCTGAAGCGCCATTGCGTAGTGTTTCGTCCAGTTGCCGCTCTTCCAGATCATGAAGAAGGCCATGATCCCACCCACGATGGCGGTTGCGGCGAACGCGTAGAGCGTCACCACCGTTCCGAGCCAAGCTCCGACACCCGCGAGCAATTTGACGTCTCCGCCGCCCATGCCACCGACGTTGCGAAGCACGAGCAGGAGCATCATTCCGACAAATGTCCCGAGCAAGCTGTAGAGAAATCCTGAGACGCCACCCTGGATCGAGCAATGGATCCAGCCGCAGATGATGAACGGAAACGTTAACCAATTGGGAACCTTCAAAATGGCTCCATCGATAACTGCAGCAACAATGAGAACGACCGTGACGAACCAGACGGCCCAGTGTTCGACGATACCCTGGAGGAGTGTTTCCATGATGAATTCCCCGTGACAGATTCAGTAGAGGTGGGATGGCGTGGCGGGAGGCTGCCGAACAAGACTGTTCGGGCGATGATCAAAGTTCCGGTTCACTCAACGTGGACCGAGCATCCAACTGAACATTGCGAAAAGCAAGGTGATGAAGCAGCAACTCAGTTGCCACACGTGTTCGGCTGCGTCAGCGGGAAGCAATGGGTAATTCATAGCTCGCGTCTCGAATGCACGACGCTTGTTTGTTTTAAAGTTTTGGTGCGAGACCATAAAAAAACTCGACACTGCCGGCGCGACGTTGGTCGCAGCCGGCAAATTGTCGAGACTCTCTCTTAACGCGTGGCGATCAGGCGACATGCCATGGACCGCACTGGGGAATCGCTCAGTTACCAGCGATTGCCGTTCCGACTTCTTGGAACTTCTTGTTCGACTCGGTACCGATCGTTCCGACGGCTGCCAAGCAGACGACGACGATCAGAGCCAACATCACGGCGTACTCAACCGCGGTTGGGCCGTCTTCTTCCTTCAAGAACTCGATAACGCTGTTTGCAAACTTCTTCATATCCAAACTCCTCGGTTCGGGAACCGTTCTTTCGCACGGAACCCGTCGATGACTTATTCATACCGGTTCGACGTTGAACCGGTCCTCGAAAAGCAGCAAGATCCGTTGTTGTGGGATCCGCTGACCGAAGCACCTACAGCTCTCATGAGCCCGGCGTTCGGCGGCTGACGTCGTGTCTTGCCCTCACCGGAAACCTATGTCAGAAAGCCGCCGAGTCAAAAAACACAGGTCTTTCTGGCTGATCGCTTCGCAAAAACTTTCCCGGTCGTCCTGATTTGGCGATTGAGTGGATCAACGGGACAGTGATCTTTTTGCAGGCATGTCCCCGTCGTGCCGGCCAATGGATCCCATCGCAACACGGAGTCTGTCAGTGCTTGGTGCCCGTTCTTTGTGCTGCCACGCGTTGCCCCTGGCGCATAAAAAAACCCGACGCTGGCTTTCACCGGCGCCGGGCATGTTCGGGAGGCAAACCCCGGGTGGCTGTGCCATGTCGGAAGGATCAGTTGGCTGCAATGCCGGTACCGACTTCTTCAAACTTCTTGTTAGCTTCGGTGCCGATCGTTCCGACTGCTGCCAAGCAGACAACGACGATCAGTGCCAGCATGACCGCATACTCCACTGCGGTGGGGCCGTCTTCTTCTTTCAAAAACTCAACGACGCTATGGGCGAACTTCTTCATATTAATTTGCTCCTCGGGAGACGGCACCACGCCAGCGTGATGACATCTTCGATGACAGGTTTAGTTTGAGACGCTCGGAGTGCGAGACGCCTTTTGAAAAGAGAGACCGGTGACAAGCGCCGGTTTGCCGTCGTGGCAGGCGCAAGCGAGAGCAGCAGCCATTGCTGCCTCGTCTACCTGGACCGTATGTCAGAAAGCGACTGAGTCAAACCGCCAACGGATCCTTCCGTTATCCCCTTGGAACTCTAGCGGATTGTAGGGATCACAACGGCCACTGAGGTCAACGCGGGTTTATCGATCGTTCAAAGAGAACCAAGATCGTTCATGAGGGCATCGATGAGGCTGGTTCTTTGATCATCATCATCGTCGCTTCCAGGCAGCGGATAGCTGGAACGCGATCCGCTTTCCGATTCGCCGCCGGCGATTCCAGAAAGTCGCGATGCGGAACCACTGCTGGATTCGCTCCAATCACCCGCCAGTGGCAGCCATCCCAGTCCGGCGGGACCGAATCCAACGTAAATGTCTGATGCACCCGGTGTGAACGTGTTCTTGAGATGAAAGAGCGAGATGTCCGGTTGGTAAAGGCCAATCGTGTCCTCCCCATCTCCATTCCAATCACCGGTTACCGGCATCCACCCCGCAGCTCCCGGCCCGAATCCGAAGTACTGGTCAGACACACCGGGTGTAAACGTATTCTTGAGGTGAAACAGAGAGATGTCAGGCTGATAAAGTCCGATCGTGTCATCACCATCGCCGTCCCAATCTCCCACCAGCGGTGTCCAACCGGCACTCCCACCGGGGCCGAAGTTGAAATAGAGATCTGACGCCCCAGCGGTAAACGAATTCTTCAGATGGAACAGAGAAATGTCGGGCTGATACAAACCAATCGTATCCACGCCATCTCCATTCCAGTCACCGGCGATTGGCTGCCAGCCGAGTCCGGCCGGTCCAAAGGGAACGGTAACGTCAGCGGCACCTGGTGAGAACGAGTTCTTGAGGCGGAAAATCGAAGTGGCGGGCTCGTACAGACCAATCGTATCCACGCCGTCACCATTCCAATCTCCCGTAATTGGAATCCAGCCAGCACTTCCGCCCGGACCAAACGGGAGATAGATGTCCGCGGCACCGGGCATGAAGTCTTCTTTCAAGTGAAAGATCGACTCATCCGTCTGGTAGAGACCGATCGTGTCCTCGCCAAAGTCTCCGCTGATCGTCCCCGTTACGGAGGTTTCCATACCGAGTGTGTAACTCAGGCCGGTAAGCTCCATTTCGCGAGAACTGTCTCGGTTGAATGCATTGACCTCCAAGAGCGTGTTCCCCGAGAACGCATAACTGTCATTGCCGTCAAAAGCGAGACCGAAGACGTTGTCGAAATCTTCACCCGGATCCTGAGTCGCGACGGGAGCGTTGCGTATCCGGCCAATCCCTCCCGGAGTCTCGATTTCAATGAGCGCGTCATACTCAAGGGGATCACCAAAGTTGTCGAGAGGACTCGCTGAAAGGATGAGCTCATCATCATCGAGATAATCGAGGTCGCCGCTGGACGCGTAGTTTCCAGAGAATCCCTGGCCGATCAGGTTTTGAGCAATGTCAAAGATATTGCCAACTGAGTTCTCGTATTCCCACACACCATCGTCGAGAACGAGGTTAATACCATGCAGCTGGAGCGCATTGCCGCCCACAACTAACAGATCTCCCACGGTCGCGCCGAAGTCGCCGTCACGTGCGTCCACCAACGCATTCGCGTTGATAATATTGTGAAATGCGACGAATCGAGAGGGGATGATGCCCGCACTGACTTCCGATGGCGAAGTCTCATAGAGATTGTTGGCAGAGATTGCGAAAAAGGTGCCGTCTTCGAGAATCGCCAAGTCGGTCAGCGTGTCGGAGACATTGATGGTGCCGACGACATCAAAGACGCCTGTCTCGAAATCAACAAAGGCAAGTCGGTTGGATGTGTCGACGGCATAGTAAACCGTGTCGGAACCCGAATCGATCAATGAGGCTCCTCCGTTGACGGGGCCAAACTCTTCCACCTCGACAACGGTTAGTGTGATTTCCTCATCGGGTTCGAGTTCGGCATCTGTCCGGGGTCGCGCGGCGAGCTCGACTTCCGATTCACCGGGCAAGAACGTAGCAACACCGACAACAGGCCCGGAGGAAGGTGCGGCATCAGGCAGCTGAACGGTATCGGGGTCGATCGGCAGGATGTCATAGTCCACCGCAAAAACTGCATCACCTGAGAGCTCAAATTGCACGGCGAGGAAACCTTCGGTGTCCGTCCTCGACAGCGTGTATTCAAGGCGTGCGGTGGTATCTTCGGGGACTTCGGTCGGGGCGTTGATCGCCACATTCACCGTAGCAAGCAACCGCCGATCTTCCAGGTTCTCACAACGAAACTTGCGTTTAAGGCGTCGACGTTTCTTGGTGCGTGTATTCATGTTGCATTCCCCAGAAAGCATTCAGTAGCAGCGAAAGGGGCAAAATCGGCGTTCTTGCTAGACTCCCCGGATCACGTGTCCCGCGTGGATCGCTCGGTTTAGACGCGATATCGTAGACAAAGTTGCCTGCCGAAGCGTCTTTTCCATCCGGCATGACGGTCCAAGAGCCCACACGCTGCCACCTCGGTCTCGCGAAAACTCCTCGACAAACCTCCTCGGGGCTGGGCCGACCGACTCGATTTCGGTTGGGCCTTACTTTTTTCGGATGTTTGCGAGTTTTTCTCAAGAACGATTGCACTTGATGCCGAGAGATTCGCGCCGCTAAGAGAGAGTCTGGTTGTCCATCTTTGGACTGGTTTCGGAACTCTCAATCAAGACAAGCTGCGGTGACTGACGGAAAAGCGAGGCGAAATCTGGTATGCGTTGCCGTCCTTTGGACAAGCATCGTAGCTGGCTGCAGCCAAAATCCGTACTTGGCCGTCCCCGGCGCGGGAGCCTATCCAGCCCAGTCGGGAGCCCTTGCACCCCGAATCGGGCAACAAGTCGATCCCAATGACGCCCGACTTGCGGAACTCCGCCGCCGCGTGGACTTGCTGGACGACAACAACCGACAACTTCATACGCAGTTGGCCCAAAGCGAGCAGCAGGCGCAGGTCTATCGCGAAGAGCTGAATCTGGTCCGCCAACAACTTGCCGATACAAATCAGCAGCTGGACGTCGCGAAAATCGCCGCCCGGGATGCCCAAACGCAAGTTCGTGGGATGCAAGCCTCGACGCAGATGCGTGGCGGAACCACGATCCGCCCGAATACAAATCTCAGTCAACTCGCATCCCGATTGAACCTCGGCGGGATTCCCGTCCGCCAGGATGGTGAA
>JBCBOO010000218.1:0-11595 GCA_039821235.1 Planctomycetota bacterium | reverse complement strand
CGAACTCAAAGACGAAGGCATCGAATACAACAAGGGCGTTTGCCCCTACGGTGCCAACGGCCGAGCTCGCACGTTGGGCGAATCAGAAGGCCGCGTCAAGATCTTGGCCGACGCGAAGACCGATCGTGTCCTCGGAGTGCACATCATCGGAGCTCGCGCCGGGGACCTGATTGCCGAAGCGGCGGCGGCCATGGAATTTGGCGCCAGCAGCGAAGACATCGCGAGAACGTGTCACGCCCACCCGACGCTGGCCGAAGCCATGCACGAAGCTGCACTGGCAGTGGATAAGCGAGCCATTCATACCGCGTAACCAGTCAACCAAAGCGGAGTCACTCCGGGAAAGGTCGTCGTTGCTAAACTACACGAAGCAGTTGATTCCCCAACCCGCTTCATCAAGGATTGCCACTCCCATGAATCCCCGACTCCTCCTCACCGCATCGGCTGGTTTCATAGCCAGCGTGCTGGTGCCGTTTGCCGCACTTGCACGCCCACTGGACGACACTTCGTCGTCTTCGAAATCGCTGTCCGCGATCGAGGACTTCAAGCCGGTCGTGAGCGATCGTTTCGTGCCGAGCTACCAGGACAAACGGCAATCCGCACTCGCGATCAATGCGGCGAAGTACCAGGACAAATTCGCCTCGGCAACTGCCACCTACAAAGGCGCAAACGGAACCTTCGACCTGGTTTTAGTCTCGCTCGCCGAAACCGACGGAGAATCGGTTTACCGCGTCTTCGTCAACGAGAAGTCCCTCGGCAAAGTCACCAATCCGCCAACCGAAAACGATTATCAACCGATCGGACATCGCTTCGAGTCGACTCAACTGAGTGAAGGCGATGTGATTCGTGTCGATTTCAATTCCGCATCCAATGGGAAAATCCCCGAAGGAGATGCGTTCGCATTTGCTCGTGGACGATGGCGGAGCATCCAGATCCTTGCTCCTGGAGAACCATTCCCATCGGCAGCGACACCATTGAAAACCATTACGGTCGCGACCGAACCGGTGGTGTTGAACGTGATGCGCGACGAGTCAGCAGAGTCAGACGACGTTCAATACGATCCGGCAAATGCCAAAAAAGTGACTGTTCAAAAGGACGACGGGACGGTTGTTGTTGAAGCCGAGGACTTTGACGCGGTCGCCAAACAGACACACCGAGCCTGGTACAAGACGACCGCCGAACAGACACCGGATGTGAATCCCGATCCCGATCCGAACCACGCCGAAGGTGCCAGCGGAGGAGCTTACCTGGAGATCCTGCCGGACACGCGAGTGACGCACGCGGACAAGCTCGTCCGAGGAGTCAGTTTCACCGACAAGCCGGGCGAATGCAGCGTGCTTTACTACCCCATCAAGTTTACCCAGCCCGGTCGCTACTACGTTTGGGTGCGAATGTGTTGCACGGGTTCGGAAGACAACGGAATCCACATCGGACTCGACGGCCAGTGGCCGAAGTCGGGTGAGCGAATGCAGTTCACCGGTAAACACGGCGAGTGGCAGTGGGACTCGCGTCAACGCACCAAGAAGGTTCACACCGGAGTGCTCGGCCAAATTTGGCTGGACATCGAAGAACCGGGCCTGCACACCGTCATGTTTTCCATGCGCGAAGACGGCTTTGAGTTTGACAAGTTCATGCTAACGCCAAAGAAAGCTGCGATGAAAAGCAAGAACGGCGATCTCGGCCCCATGCCCTAATGCACTTCGTTTTCAACCAAAAAAAGCGGCCCGACGAACAAGTCGCCGGGCCGCTTTTCGCGGTTCACGTCTTAACACTAGCGTGTCGGGCAAGCCCGACGTTGCTACCTTCGCTTATTCAGCGAACGTAACGGGCACTAGCTTGAATGACGCGACGCTTTTGTGAGATGCTCGCACTCGGATCAACGATCGGAGCGGGAGGCATTGGAGCCGCTTCGGTGGCCGGTGCCGCAGGTGCGGGTGCCGGTACCGGAGCGGGAGCCATTGGTGCGCTGTAGGTTGCCGAACCGCATCCGCAGCCGCCACCGCAAGTGTCACATGCGGGAGCACTGTCGCATCCGCAGCTCTTCTTGGTGAGGTTGCCGAACAGCTTCTTCAGCAGTCCGCCACATCGCTTCTTGCCACAAGGCGAGTCGCATCCGCCGCAGCCCATGTCGCATCCGCCCATGTCGCATCCGCAAGGAGCAGCACAGGTGGGTTCGACTGAGCATCCGCAAGCGGGAGCTTCGACGCCACAAGCCGGTTCGCAGCAAGAGCTCTTCTTGCACTTGAACAGACCAGCGAGCAGTCCGCCACGCTTCTTGCTGCTGCATCCGCATGCAGGCTCGCATCCGCAAGCGGGCTCAACCGAGCAACCGCATGCTGGAGCTTCGCAGCCACAAGCAGGTTCAGCGGAGCAACCACAAGGGTCCATTCCACTAGGAGCTTCGCAGCCGCATGCGGGCTCTGCCGAGCAACCGCAGTCAGCGGGCATCGCCGAGCAACCACATGCGGGAGCTTCGCAGCCACAGGCGGGTTCAGCGGTGCATCCGCAAGGGTCCATTCCGCAAGGGGCTTCGCAGCCACAGGCGGGCTCTGCTTCGCAGCAAGGTGCTGCCGCACAGCCGGTATCGCAGCAAGACGAGCTGCCGCAGCGGCCCATCAGTTTTTGGAGCAAGTCCATCCCTTGCGTTTGGCAACAAGCGGTCGTGCCAAGTACGAGGGTCAATGTCAACAGTGTCCGGATCATCGGAACCACGTCTCCCTAAGTTGTTACGCGGGTCGATTTGAAAAGCGGTTGGAGGTTCGAGTCGAACTGCCTACCCGATGCGGTCGCTGGACGAAGTTGCCGGCGATCGCACCCGGATGACACCCTTTCGAGCACGGACTGCTCAGGTTTGTGGGAAACCTCAACAGCCGACTTCGTTCAGCTCGAATGCGAGCCCCACGCGGTGGACGCGGAACAACGCTTAATTTTCGGCAGACTCGAATTCGTACCCGGTGTCGCTTTCCAAACCCCCGACGCGTCCTATGCGCCGGGAATTTCTGGGTCGATCTTCGGTTGCGGGTTTGCTGGATCGCAACAAACTCGCAGCCTGGATCACTTAACGTATCGGACCGGTCTGGGATGGAGATTACTGTTCCGCCCCATTTTCGCATCCTTGAGAAACCTTGCCGATTAGGCAAAAACCGCGGCGTTTCCGGGCTGACAGCATTCCGCGGGTTGATTGCGTGGAACAACTCGGCGAATGCGTATAAACTAACGCACCGTGGTCGCAAACTTTCCCCAGTCGACACCCTCCCATAATGCAGATTTCGAGTCCGATGATTGTCCAGCTCGATCAGCTGCCGGGAATTCCCTGTCCCTGCGGGGTCGCCCGCAGGGGGTTTGCTGACCGGCATGACTTCCCCGGGACGGTTCACTACACGCAAATCGACCAGGACGCCAAAACACACTTCCACAAGCAACACACCGAGGTTTACGTCGTTTTGAGCTGTGGCCCCGACGCCGCAATCGAGCTCGATGGACAGGTCTGCCCGGTAAAGGCCAAGTCATCGGTCTTGATTCCTCCCGGAACTCGCCATCGCGCGATCGGCCAAATGGAGGTGTTGATCCTGTGTCTCCCCAAATTCGATCCGGCGGACGAGCACTTTGATGCTCCCCAAGAAAACTGACAACTCACCGGACATGGCCTGCCCCATCCGGACTTTGCTCGCTCGTGCCCACCCCATTTCACCCCGATAACACTTCCATGTTGCACCATCTTTCGCTCGCACGGTTCGCCAGTGCGATCCTTCTTTCCACAGCGTCGTTGCTGGGCGCGGCCCAGGCCGGCGATTGGCCCTACTGGCGTGGCCCCAAGATGGACGGCACCGCAGACGCAAAAGGTCTGCCAGACGACTGGGATCCCGCCGGAGGTGAAGGCAGCAACTTGCTTTGGAAACGCGACGACCTGGGAGGCCCCTGCACACCGATTGTGATGGATGGACGTCTGTATTCCATTCAGCGGAACTTGCCCGGGACGGATAAGGAAGGCGAAAAGGTTGTTTGCTTGGACGCCAAGACCGGCGAAACCCTTTGGGAAAACACCTACAACGTTTGGCTTTCGGATGTACCCGCCGAACGCGTCGGTTGGTCCAGCGTCGTCGGCGACCCCGAAACCGGTTACGTCTACGTGCTCGGCGCCTGCGACATCTTTCAGTGCTTGGATGGCAAAACGGGCGAAACCGTCTGGAGTGTTCCGCTGCACGAGCAATTTGGAATGCTCAGCACTTACGGCGGACGGACAAACTTCCCCATCGTCCACGAAGACCTGGTCATCATCAGTGGGATCATCATCAATTGGGGTGACTACGCGAAACCCAATCATCGCCTTCTTGCGATGGACAAACGGACCGGTGAGTTTGTTTGGTTCAGCGGCACCAAGGACCTTCCCTACGACACGACCTACTCCGCACCCAGCTTGGTCACAATCAATGGTCAGCGTCAGTTGATCATGGGAACCGGAGACGGCGCCGTTTGGGGATTCCAACCTCGAACGGGCAAACCGCTCTGGCGCTATGAGTTGTCACGACGGGGTTTGTTTGCGACCCCATTGGTCGTCGGCGACCGCGTCTTTTGCAGCCAAAGCGAAGAAAACACCGGTGACGCCGCCAACGTCATGGGCGCCGCCGCCGGGCTTCGTGTTTCGGGCACCGGAGAGAACACCACCGTCAAGGAACTCTGGAAGGAATTCGAGGTGGTCTCCGGCTACAGCGAACCCGTCTTGATCGGCGAGCGTTTATTCCTGGTCGACGATCGCTGCAAAATGTGGATCTTCGACGCCGAAACGGGTGAACCGATCGTCGCCAAGAAGCCCTTTGCCGGATCCCGTCAACGCAGTGCCCTGCTCTACGCCGATGGCAAGATTTACGTCACCACCGAAAACGGTCGCTGGGCAATCGTCGAACCCACCGAAGACGGTTTCGAGGTGCTCAATAAAGGCCGCGTTCGCGGTACCGGTTTCGGTGCCTCACCGATCGTCGCTGACGGACGACTTTACTTTCAAAGTACCACCGCGCTCTACTGCGTGGGCAATGATTCCGCGACCCAAGCCGATGTTGTGATGTCCGAGTCTTTCGGAGAAGAAACGCCGGTCAGCGAGAACCTAGAGATCACGCAGGTTCAGATCGTCCCTTGCGAGGCTCTCCTCAAGCCAGGCCAGATCGTTGAATACAAGGTCAACGTGTTCAACTCATTCGGACAGAAATTGGAAACTCCCGACGAAGTAACCTTCAGCATCGAAGACGCGATCGCTTCGTTTGACGGGAACAAACTCACCGCCAGTGAAGACGCCGCTCATGTCGGTACCTATATCAAGGCAACCGTCGGTGGTGTCGAAGGCATCGCACGCGTTCGGGTCGTTCCGCCGCTGCCTTGGAAGTTCAAGTTTGATGACTTGAACGATCCGCCTCTTTCCTGGGTCGGGGCTCGCTATCGACATGTGATCCGCGAAATCGACGGATCGCCCGCCCTGACAAAAATCAGCACGATTCCGAAGGGGGCACGCAGTCGTGCGTGGATGGGTCCGAGTGACTTGTCCGAGTACACCATCTCGGCCGATGCGCGTGGCTCGCGAGCTCTCGATCAATTGCCCGATATCGGATTGACCAATCACGGATACGTGCTGGACCTCAAGGGACAAAGTCAAGAAGTGGAGATCCGAACGTGGTCGGCACAACTGCGCATGGCGGAGCGAGTCGCTTTCCCGTGGCAGGAAGACAAATGGTATCGGATGAAATTCCGAGTCGACCTGGAGGGCGAAGGCGACGAAACGGTCGCCATCCTGAAAGGCAAAGTTTGGCCGCGTGACGAGCCCGAACCAAGTGATTGGACGGTCACCGCCCGTGATGAATCGCCCAACCTGAACGCCAGCCCGGGGCTTTATGGCAACGCCAAAGTCGCCGAGCTCTACCTGGACAACATCGAAGTCGTTGCCAACGATTAAACGATCGATCGAAAAGAGACAGTTTCCGGGAACGCGACTGGGCCTTTCACCGTCGCCATTCCCTTTCAACCTACGGTAAACACCACACCTCCCATCAAGGTCCCCGGACCTAGAACCGCAATGCGAAAACACGATCTCTCTGCCTACTGCATGATTGCAGCCGCATTCGTGCTCGGCTCGATTGCCACGGTAAGCACCAGTGGTTGCAAACCCCCGACTGCCGTCCCGCGAGCGGAGACGAGCCAGTCGAGCAATAACACGAACAGCACAACCGCTTGGGCGGCCGGCCAAAGCAGCAACCAAACCGGAAGTAACACCACCGGCAGCAGCTTGGCGTCGTCCAGCAACATCACCGGCAGCAATGTCACCACGGTCTCGGAAACACCGATGCTCGGACGTTCCGGCGTGACCATGCGGCCGCGAAATACGCCCACCAGTCCCGCCGAAGCACCGCAAGAAAAGATGCTCAAGCGCGGCATGCCTTCCAAGGCGACGGGCCCCTCGGGCTTGGTGCTCGATACTCCCGAAGCTGCCAAGTCAGACGAAAAGGCAGCCCCCAAAGAGGCGCCGGCCGCCGCCGAGAAGCCTGACGCCGTCGTTGCGGCAAAACCGACCGATAGTGAGTCCGCCACCAAGCTGGTTAGCGAAGCCGAAGCCCCCGGTGACGTTCTTGCCGCGGGTGGGGATTGGCCTCAGTGGGGCGGTACTCGCATCAAAAACAACACGCCCAACGTCACCGGACTGCCCGAGACCTGGGACATCGGCAAGTTTGATCGACGCACCGGGGAGTGGGACAAGAGCCGATCTGAAAACGTGGTGTGGTTCGCCAATCTCGGTAGCCAAACTTATGGTAACCCGGTGGTCGCCGACGGTCGGGTCTTTGTGGGGACAAACAATGGTGCCGGTCACCTCAAACGCTACCCCGCCCAAGTCGACCTCGGATGCCTGCTCGCGTTCAATGAAGAAGATGGCGAGTTCCTTTGGCAACACAGCAGCGAAAAGCTGATCACCGGGCGCGTTCATGACTGGCCGCTTCAGGGCATCTGCTGCTCACCCCTGGTCGAAGGCGAACGACTTTGGTTCGTCACCAGCCGTGGTGAAGTTCGATGCGTCGACACGGCCGGCTTTTACGATGACGAAGATGATGGTCCCGTGAAAGAAGAGGTCGCCCGTGTCGTTGATCTGATTTTGGCGAGCGATCCCGGCAAGGCCGCACTCGAAGGACTCGGCAACAACGAGATTTCCGAGAGCCTCGCCGCTGCACTTGCAAAAGCCGGTGAACCGATCGAAGGCGATGTCAAAGTCGAAGCGTCGGGATCGGCCTGGATCGCAACCGGAAACTTCGGCGGTGTCGACCGCTCATTCGAAATCAAAAAAGCGGGCCCGAAACTCTCCGTGTTCAAGCGGCTCGGCGTCGACGACAAACGCGATGCCGATACGATCTGGATTTACAACATGATGAACGAACTGGGCATCAGCCAACACAACATGTGTTCTTGCAGCGTGACCAGCTACGGTGACTATCTGTTTGTGAACACCAGCAATGGTCTCGACGAGTCGCACATCAACTTGCCTGCCCCCGATGCCCCCACGTTCATTTGCATGAATAAGAACACCGGCGAAGTGCTCTGGACGGATGCCTCACCGGGTTCCAACATTTTGCACGGGCAATGGTCCAGTCCAGCCGTCGGTGTCTTGGGCGGAGTTCCGCAAGTCTTGTTCTGCGGTGGCGATGGTTGGCTCTACAGCTTCAAAGCTGACGGAGGCAAAGACGGCGAAGGCGAGTTACTGTGGAAATTCGACTGCAACCCGAAGGAGTCCAAGTGGATTCTCGGCGGAGAAGGCACTCGGAACAACATCATTGCGACTCCGGTTGTCTATAACGACTTGGTTTACATCGCCGTCGGACAAGACCCCGAACACGGTGAAGGAGAGGGCCACTTCTGGTGCATCGATCCCACCAAACGCGGCAATGTCTCACCACAGTTGGCGATGAAAGTCGAAGGTGACTCGCGAACCGAAATCGAGCACAAACGGATCCAGGCCGTTGAACCAGAGAACGGTGAAATCGCCGTCGACAATCCGAACTCCGCCGTCGTCTGGCATTATTCGTTGTCGGATCAAAACGAAGACGGGGAGATCGACTTCGAAGAAGAGATGCACCGAACGATCGGCACCTGTGCCATCAAGGACGACGTGATCTACGTCGCCGACTTCTCCGGCCTGCTGCACTGCCTCGATGCACGCGGCGAAGACGGTGAAGCCAAGGTTCACTTTACCTACGACATGTTGGCCCAAAGCTGGGGCAGCCCCTTGATCACCGACGGGCGTGTGTTCGTGGGTGATGAAGATGGTGACGTCGCGATCTTTCAGTTCGGAGCTCAGTACAATGAACCGGATGACGAGATCAACATGGGCAGCAGTGTCTACAGCACACCGATCGCTGCCAACGGACGAATCTATATCAGTACGAAAGACAAACTTTTTGCCATCGAAAAGCTGAACGACTGATGCCAAAAACCGTTGTTGATTGCGGCAACTGCGGACCGGATTTCCATTCGATTCGCCAGTTCATGACCAGCCATTTTGACGCCGTTGTGATTCAAACGCACGGCGCCGATGATACGTTGGAAGTCCTTCGCAAGAGGGACGTCGACCTAGTCACCGTCAACCGAAAACTCGACCGGGACTACTCCGACGGGTTGGAAGTGGTGAAAATGATCAAGGACGACGAGCAACTGGGAGAGATCCCCGTCATGCTGGTCACCAACTATGAAGAACATCAGCAGTCGGCCATGGGTGCCGGCTGCGTGCGTGGTTTCGGTAAACTCGCGCTCAGAGATTCCGAAACGGCTGAATTGCTCCATCCCTATCTGGGTACATGAACGTTCCGTTTCGAAAGCTCCTGTCGGCAAAAATTCACCGAGCCACCGTCACCCAGGCGAACGTTCACTACGAAGGCAGCATCACCATTCCACCGGAATTACTCGCCGCCGCAGGCATCCACACCTACGAATCCGTTTGGGTGTGGAATGTCACTCGGGGGACTCGGTTGGAGACGTACGCGATCACCGGGCAACCGAATTCCAGCGACATCTGCGCCAATGGTGCGGCCGCTCACCTGATCCGCCCCGGTGACAAAGTGATCATTGCCAGTTTTGCATTCGTGCCGGAAACGGAGCTCGATTCTCATCGACCGCGACTCGTTTTTGTCGATGACGCCAACGCGATCTCGCATTTGGGGCCGGAAGTGCCGGGTCCGGCGATTCGCGACGAACATCAGCCTGCGACGGCCCCATCCGTCAAAGTCCCGGCACGGGGAAAACCGATGGAGAAACCGATCATCACAGCGGATCCGTCCGGCGAAAGTACCGGTGCCAACCGGTGAACGCATCCACCGTTTTTCTGATCACTTCGATACTCATCGGCCTCGGCGCCGGAGCGTGCCTGGGCGCCCAACCCAGCGTGAACGGCTCCTTGGGAAAAAGTGTCGCGCATCCCCTGCAGGCGTCATTGATTTCTTTTGCCAGCGGAACGGCGATACTTTTTGTGCTGACGGTGACCATAGGCGGAGGGTTTCCGCCGAAATTCAATGCCTCGCCGAGCTCGCTTCCCTGGTGGATTTGGCTCGGCGGCGCGATCGGCGTGCTCATGGTGTCGACCTCGCTTTGGGTGGTACCACGAATCGGTTCCCTTCCCTGGTTTGCCGCCGTGATGACCGGGCAAACGGCAGCCGCCTTAGTCTTGGATCACTTCGGGTTACTTGGTAATCCGAAAACGCCCGTGACACCTCTTCGGATTCTGGGTACCGTCTTGTTGGCACTTGGTGTTTTCACCATCGTCGCGGCGAAACACTTCGAGTCAAAAGACACTCAAACGGATCAAGCGAGTTCGCATGCAGAGCGAATCGATTCCTAACGACAGTGATGACGGTCTGATGGGAAAGACACCCGATCAGGACGACAACTCTTTGGAAGAGGTCTGGACCACCTTCGGGAGTCAATTGCGTCGCCGAGCGAGAACCCGGCTGAGGCAGTACGGTTTGACCGGACAGACCGAGTCGATGGACATCTGCAATGAGGTGATGGTGGATCTGGCCAAGCGAAGCGACGCCGATCAACTCACCGCCGATGACATTCTCTCGTATGTCTTGCGAGCCATCGACAACGAGGTGGTGGATACCTTTCGAACGCTTGCGAGGCATTGTCGCGATTTCCGTCGCAACGAAGGCACACCGGTCGAAGACATCAAACTGCGTGGCGAACAAACCTCGCCCAGCCAAATCGCCTTGCGAAAGGAAATCGCTGACCGCGTTCGATCGATCTTGGGCGAACACGACGGCATCGCGATCGACATGATGCTTGAGAATCGGGATTGGCTTGAAATCGGTGAACGGCTGGGAGTCAAACCGGACACGGCTCGAATGAGAGTGCGACGTGCGCTGGATCGTGCCCGTGACGAACTTGGCTTTTCAGAGAATCAGTGATTCACTTCCACTCGACGTCACAGCGGCTTGCCAATCCCGATTCTCAAGCATCATGTCGATCGCGCACTGATTTGACCATCGTCTCCGGTGAGTGAATCGAGCCAATCCAGGATACGTTTCAGCTCGATTCCTTCGGCTTCATGGACCAACATCGGGGTCGCACCGTGCCCAACAAGTGGGTTGACGGGCTGGTCCTGATCTTCTGGCCAAGTTTCCAACAGAGATTTTTTTTCTGACTCGTTACCACAAAGAAGATACAGACGCTGCCAACCGCCACATTCAAGCAGCGGTGGTCGTACGGCTTCCACGGCGGCTTCAAGAGTCAGAGAGGGGGCCTCTTCCTGTCCCGCCCAATTCTGCGTCTGCGTGATTTCCGCTTGCTCGGTGGTGTGAGTGAGCGACGTCGTACGCGGACCTTCGGCTTGTTCCTTCAGCGGCTTGGTTGCGTCGTCAATGGATTCGGCGACGCTCCGCAGTCGTTCCACGGTACCTTCCGCAAAGGGCGCGTTAACACCTTTTGAATCGCTTCCGGTGAACTGCCGAATGAGCGCGGCTGCCGACTGCGACAGTTCCCCCACCCATTGATCGGCTTGGAAACCGTCTCGGTTGTCCCAAAGAGTCAGCAAGTGGCCGGCGGCATGCAACTTGTGCAGTTCCTTGACAACGTGTGAAAACTGCTGGCGAAGTTGATCGGGAAGTGTCAGAAACGGATCTTCCTCTCCGCAGATACACTCACGATTGACAAGTTCAATGCATTGCTTCAGCCGCGTGGATGCGAACTCGTACTGTTCGGAGAGTTCGGCGAACCTTGTACTCAAATCCGTCGCGATTGCGGTTGCCACTCTTGCCGCAACGATGTCCGTCAATCGAAGTCCGATCTCACAGCCGCGACGAAGTAACGCGAGCGGTCGCCCACCTGTCAGCCCTTTCTTCGATTCCTGATCCGCCTGTATCTGTTTGAAGTCGTGATCGCTTTGTTTGAGCAAAGCGCTCCGAATTTCATCCGCCTCCGTTTTGAGACAATTCAAACCGAGCACGACGCTTGAGTAGTGAAGCGACCCGTCCAGCAATCTTGTCTTGACCTCACGGTTGACTTGCCGGGTGATTTGATCGGTGATGATCTGAGCTTGGTCCAGGTCAATGCTCTCACTCAGATACTGAGTCAGGCGAG
>JBCBOO010000217.1:0-11657 GCA_039821235.1 Planctomycetota bacterium | reverse complement strand
GGAGTACTTCGGAAAGATCGGCCGATAATAGATGTACTTGCCGTCGATGGGTCCGACTTGTTGATGCAGCGGTAGGGAACCGAGCCCGATCATGCTCATCGACTCGTTTTCACCCAGGTCAATCGACTTCGCGACGTCCGGCTGTTGTTCCTCAATACGCAGTGCAAGCTGCTGGCGAAACTGGGGTTCGAGTGCTTCAAGACGAGCCTGTTCGGAGGGATCTTCGGGAACGACCAGTGGCAGATCGACGTAGCTAGCGGCGTCCTTCAATCCCAGAATGTCGAACTCGATTTTTCCAGGCAGGAGCTCCGCACGCAGGTCCTCCAAAACACTGGCGTTGAATTCGACCAACTCGTCCGGTGCCGAATTGAGCCACTGCGCCTGGTGGTGCAACTGATAGAAGTTCCAGTCCGCAAGATCGCGAGCACGCTGCTGAGTGGTTCGCTGCACCAGCCGATTGCCCAGCGTCTGAACCACCAAGAACGCTCCGCACATTAGGATCGTGAATGCCGACCCAAAAAACAGCAGACACTTCCGCTCCAAGCTCATCGATGAAAAGAGGCCCTGGACTAAGCGGAACATCAGAACTTTGGGGTTAGCGACGGCGATTCACCCGCCATCCGAGGGGATTGCGAGAGGGATGGGCAAGCGTGCGTGATCAAAAACAGCGTACCGTTCGCCGCATTTGGCGGCATCGGGTCAACGTTTGGCCGCGATATTTCGCAGATTTTCGGTGTACACGTTGGTTTTGGTTCATCGTCCCCGCGTTGGGGACTAATCTTAGGGGCTTGTTTTCAGTTCCCTCAACAGCGGTTTTCTACCCAGCCTGATTCTCAACCGTGTCTGGCGTCGGGTTGATACAAATGTAACGGAGCCATGGTGCTCGAACCGCTTGATCCCTGTGGTTTTCCCTGCCGAGGAGCCTTCACATGATTCGCACGGTCCGAAACGGTTTTCGATGGGCCATCGTCTCCAGCCTGGCTGTCACCTTGGGTGTCGGTCCCGTCGCCGCTGGCGGAATTTTCCAACGCCTGCGTTGTAAGTCCAATGACGCCTGTGTTCCCACCTGCCCCGAACCCGTCTGCACCTCACCGCCCGTTTCGACTTGCGTCGTTGAACCCGTCTGCGTGATTGAACCGGTTTGCCAGCCGGCTCCCGCGTGTGCTCCCGCACCGGTTCCTTCATGTGCTCCCGCACCGGTCGACTGCTGCGGTGGCGAAGTCATGTCGGTCGTTCCGATGGGTACCGTCATCGAAAGCGCACCGATGATGGAAGGTTCGATCATCGAAACCGCTCCCGTGATGAGCGACGAAATCCAAGTCGAAGACGCTCCGATGGACGACGCTCCACCGGTCCCCACCGAAATGGCAGATGAAGCTCCCACGGAACCCGCGGAAACGCAGCCCGCTCCGGAGGATGCGACGCCTGCCGAAGACGCTTCGAAAGAAGTAACTGAAGCGACCGAATCCGCAACCATGCCCGCGGATGATGAACCGAACCCCTTCGGCGAAGCACCTGCGGAAACCGATGCTCCCGCAGCAGACGAGCCTGTGATGGACGATCTGTTCGGCGAAGATTCCGGACCGTCGACTGACGAACCGGCCGCCGCCGCTGCCGATGAGCCGGCGATGGACGATCTGTTTGGCGATTCCAGCGAAGCACCCGCCGATGCACCCAAAGAGGACGCACCGGCAACGGACGACCTCTTCGGCGAACCCGATGCGGCCCCTGCAGCCGATCCACCGGCAGCCGATCCACCGGCAGCCGATCCACCGGCAGCCGATCCACCGGCTGCCGATGAGCCTGCCATGGATGACCTCTTCGGCGGTGACTCCGCACCAAAGGAAGATGCCGGTGCCGTCGACGACTTGTTCGGTGACTCGCCCGCACCGACGGACTCCGCACCCGCTGCGGGAACCGACGACTTGTTCGGCGATGCTCCCGCCACGGACGCACCCGCCTCTGGCGACGAAGGCATGGATCTCTTCGGTGATCCACCTGCTGCTGATGCAACCCCCGCAGCGACGGACGACGTGGATCTCTTCGGCGACCCGCCTGCTGCAGCGGACAGTCCTGCTGCAACGGATGACGGCATGGACCTCTTCGGAGATCCACCTGCGGCGGACGCAGCGCCCGCCGCTGATGACGGCATGGATTTGTTTGGCGACCCACCGGCCGAAGCTCCGGCGGATCCGCCAGCCTCCGGTGACGACACCTTCGACGACCTCTTCAGTGATCCGCCAGCGGACAAGACCGACGATGCTCCCGCCGGTGGCGATTTGACGGATGATTTGGAAGACCTGTTCGGTGCCGCGCCTGCGGCGTCTCGCTCGAGCATCCGAGTCGTTTCGATCACTCCCGCCGTCAGCGTGCACCCGCTTGCCGATGCTCCCGTGCGAACGTGGATCGACAACAGCGGAGCGTTCAGCACCGAAGGACGATTGATCGAAATCAAAGACGAAACTGTTCGACTGCTGAAATCGAATGGTCGCACCTGCACAGTTCCCAACAGTCGATTGTGCCCCGCCGATGCGGCCTACGTGGACGCCGTTCGCGAACAGCTGGTTCGACATGAGCTTTCTTTGCTGAGCAGCAAGTAACGCTTGACAACGTCGCAACATTCCTAGCGAGCCTTCGTGATGTCACGGAGGCTCGCTTTCTTTTTTGGCGAACGGTCTGATGAGCGAAATTGTTCGGCTGATGCACTATGACCCGCGTTGGCGGCAGGAATTCGAACAAACTCGAAGCAGCATTTTGCAGTGTTGTCTCGGTTGGGTTACCGACGTGCAGCACATCGGCAGCACCGCGGTCGATGGAATGGTCGCCCAGCCGATTCTGGATGTGGTTGCCACGGTCGAGGACGATGACGAGCGAGATCAAGCACTGGGTGAATCGGCGGCCCTGATCGAAGGCTTGAATTTTCGCAAGTCCAAGCCACCGATGTGGGCGGCCGAAACGATCGTGCTCGAAAAGCCCCGTAACGGTGACCCCACTCACCGTGTCTTTCTCTCCTATCGAAACAGTCCTTTCTGTCGCTCGTCATCGATCGTCCGAGACTGCTTGAGGGCGGACCGGGAGCTCTCCATCCGATTCGAAGAAACGAAAGTCGCCCGTTGGCGGCATGGCGAAGGGGACCCGCTACGCTACGCGGAAGATAAATCGGTCTTCTTCGCACACCTGCTGGAACAGCATGCGAATTAAACATGTTATGTCGATCAGATACGATCCATCGATCGATTGACCAATCGCTTCAGCTGTGGCAGTCGCTCCGGTGCGTCGATTAGCACTTCAACGCCAAGCTCCTGGTAAGCCGACACGCGTCTCCGTGCCGCAGCATCCAGTGAACGAGGATGGGCGACGCACTGAATGGCAACGGGACCGAGTTTCTTGACTTGTCGAATCGCGGCAAGAAGGTCTCGCACCGAGCCCGCGTGATCTTCCCAAATGACAACACAGGATTCTCGCTGGGTGGCGATCGCGGCGAGCAATTTGGGGCGGTCCAATGAAACCGTTTGGAACGAGCGAGACGTGGCGGAATGCGTCGACGAGCCTTGTGGATCGAGTTCGATCGGACCGGGCAGATGCTGGAACGGCCCCCAGAAACGCCGCACGGCATCGCGCCAACGCGTCCCCTGTTCGCAGATAAAAACCGAGACGACTTCACCGGGCATCATGGTGATTCCGAATCCAGCTTGCGCAACAATCGCGCCCGCGAGATACCCAGCCGGCGTGCTGCTTCGGCGCGATTGTTCTCGGCCGATTCCAACACTTGATGAATGAGCTTTAACTCGTAAGCCGCGACTTCTTGATCCAAGTCGATCGTCTGCATCGCGAGTGGCACGTCGGCATTCGGTCGATAGGAGCGAATGGCGAGTGTGAGGTCATCGCGACCAATGGAGCTTCCCTTGCACTTGCGCGCCGCATGCCCCACGGCCTCGTCCAACTCCAGCAAGTTGCCGGGCCACGGATAGATCACTAACGCATCCAGTGCGTCTTCGCGAAAGCGATCGGCACGACTTTCGCCCGCGGCAACTCGGTGCTGGAGCATCGTGCTCGCGAGCAAGGGAATGTCATCGACGCGTTCGGCCAGTGAAACGAGCGATACCGACAACGCGCAGAGCCGATCGTCGAGCATCGGATGCAGGGCAGACGCGATTTCTTCGGCGGGATCACGAACATCGGACACACGTGGTTGAAACAGTGCCAACAGTCGCAGGCGTGTTCCATAACGATCGAGTTGCTCGACCAGTCGCGATTGCGCGTCTTCGGGCATCTCTTGAAGATCGCGGATCAAAGCCGTCGCGCGGGCGTCATCGGATTCCTCCAGTTGTCCCAGTAGCATTCCCATGCTCGCGTCCAACAACTCGGCGTCCATCAAAGGCCCGTCGATCGTCGCGACCGGTTCGCCGGGTGCGGAACGTTGGTGCAGCATTTCGGCAACCGCCTGGGCATCGTTACCAGGTGCGGACTGCAAACGGACATCGCCCCGGACGGAAGAGGCCGTCGCCAGTTGGGCACGCAGTCGAGTCGCGGCTCGCGAATCACCCAATGACTGAAGCTGTCCCCAGCGGTCTTGCGAGCCACGAAGACGATCGAGCGTTTGGCGAAGCTCTACTGCCACGCGTTGGTCGGGATCCACCTTCTCGTCAAAGCGACCTGCGACGGCGAGAGTAAAACGCCCCTCATCCAGATCCACGCGAACAAATCGCGTCGCGTGGGACTGAAACCTGCGTCCTCGGTTGCCGGGCAACGAGGGTTGGATGGTGAGAGAGGCCAGTCCGCTGTCCCCAAAGCCTGGAGGCGGAGCAAGCGTCGCGGCGAGATAGTCCAGCGGATCATCAGTCAAGCTGGCAGCCGCGCGGCACATGCGCCCAACGAGAGCTTCTGGGCGAACGCCCAGCCACTCCCCGCAGGCCGCGGACAAAAACACCAGCGTGTCGTCCGGTCCGATGGCCCAAAGGGGATTTGCCGCTCGATCAAACAGGCGGCTGAGGGGACGGATCTTCGTGCTCTCAGCCATCGTTGCCTGAGTACCTTAAAAGACGTCGAGAATGAAATGGTGACCGCTGTGGTAGCGGCGGCTCGACGGATAGTAGTTGTGCCATTTCTTGTTGTAGACCGGAATCCGCATTTCAGCGGGATAGCGGTGATACAGACTGTCCGCACTCTTGTAGTATTCCTGTCCCCAGAAATTCTGGGGATAGTAAACGTACGGATAGTGGTAGAAACGGTTCCAATCACGGGTGCTTGCGCTGCCGCCCCATGCTTGGCCATAGGCGCGCTGGTCGGCCGATACCTCGCCGGCCGCCGTGAATGCGGTCGCCGCTAAAACGGCAACAATAATCAACTTTCGTAGCATCCCTGCTCTCCCCCCTGGACTGCCGAACCGAACCCGAAACGATTCGGCAGGTCGGCGTGGTTGGTTTTAAGAGTAATTGTCGCAGGAACTTACGGGTGTTCCGGCGAACACAGGCGAGTTGGCACTCTCCCGAATCATCGGTTGTATCGGCAATTGGTGCTGGGAGGGTTGAGTCGATCATCCGGGGATTTCCGCGAGAATTGGTTTGTCTCTTCTCACGGACACCAAGAAGCACCTATCATTGAGTTTCTGAGCGTTTGGCCAAAAACGATTTCCAACTGCCCCAAGATCGCACCCATGTCCTCGGTTTCTGATCCGTTACCGGCTGCTGAAGCACACCGACCGGCACGGCGCCGACGAGTCTTCCCCGCGTCGATGGCAATCCTGATGGCCGGCTGTGTCGCCCTCGGTGCCGCCGCCTGCCCGTTCTGCGAATCCGTTCAGCAGACCATCCGGCAGCAGTCCCTGACGATGGATGCCGTCGTCATCGCGTCCTGCCTGGACAGCGAAGCGACGCGGAATCTGACCACCGGCGTGGTCAAAATGAAGATCGAAAACGTGCTCAAGGGAGTCGATCACATCCAAGTCGGCCAAAAAGTCGACGCGATCTACTTTGGGAAAGTCGACGTCGGAAAACGATACTTGCTCTCGGGCGTTGATCCGCCCAATCTGCAGTGGTCCTGCCTTCCCGTTTCCGAGCGGGCCGAGGAGTACATCGTCAAGGGGAACAGCGTCAGCGATGATCCCCTCGAACGACTCAAGTTCTACCGGAACTATCTGGAAGACGAAGAAACGCTGATCTCACGAGACGCCTACGACGAATTCGCGTCAACGCCGTACGACATCATTCGAAAACTCGGCCCCGAAATGGATCGCGAACGCTTGATCCGCTGGGTCAATCAGCCCGAGATGAGCGCGGACCGAAAACGACTTTACTTCACCATGCTCGGTGTCTGCGGCAGCAAAGACGACCTGCCGATGTTGGAAGCGATGATGAAGCACCCGGCGAAAAGCTCGACCGGTGGACTGGACGCCATGATCGCCTGTTACCTGACACTCGCCGGTGAATCGGGTCTACCGCTGATCAACGAGCTGTTCATCGAAAACAAGAAGGCTCCGTTTCCCAGCAGTTACGCGGCCATTATGGCGATCCGTTTCCACGGAACGGACGGCGATTTGATCCCACGCAGTGCACTGGCCGAGTCATTGCACAAAGTCTTGGAGCGTCCGGAACTCGCCGACATGGTGATCCCCGACTTGGCAAAATGGAACGATTGGAGCCAGGTCGATCGATTGGTACGGCTGTTCAAGGAAGCGGACAAGGACAATAACTGGCTCCGAGTCCCGGTGGTCAATTATCTCCGGGCTTGTCCACTGCCCAAAGCGTCCGAGGCAATTGAGGAACTCGAAAAAATCGATCCGGGTGCCGTTCGCCGTGCACGGACCTTTTTCCCGATTCCCGTGCCAGTCCGCAGCAAGTCGGGTACGAAAGACACGACGGCCATGGTTCCACCCGGATCGGCTCCGTCGGAATTGGTTTCCGCCGGATTGGTTTCCGGCAGTGACGGCACCGGTCCTCGGCCTGGCGATAAATACGCTCAAACAGCCATCGGTTTTTCGATCCCCGAACCGGCCCAATTCACCAGTCTCGCGACGAACCGATGGCAGATCAGTTGCGTAATGCTGACCGCATTGGTTACCGTCATGCTGGTCGTGTTTTTGGTCCTCACCGGTGGGGCCGCGTCAAACACCCGGACCGCATGACGCTCGTTTTTCGCCGTTCGTTTTGAGCGAATTCAAGGCTAGAGATGGCTGCATCTATCACTTCTGACATGCAAATGTCGTCGTCCGCCGATGAAGTGGACTTTCCGTATCGTGCCCTCAGCCGCAGCGCGGTCGTTTCGCTGGTACTGCTGTTGGTCTCGCTGATCGGCCTGATGGCACCGTTCGAACCAGTCCTTTCACTTGCCGTGCTCGGACTGATATTCGGTTTCCTCGCCGTCCGCTCCATTCGTAAGTATCCCGATGAATTCAGCGGACTGGGCTTGGCCAAATTCTGCATCATCGCGAACACACTCGTTTTCATCGGCGGCGTAGGACTTCATACCTACATTTATCTGACCGAAGTTCCGCCAGGTCACGTGCGTGTCCCCTTCTCGGAACTCAAGTCCGAACTGGAAAACGATCGGCCAACGGAAGCCGCGATTGAACTCGACGGAAAAGACGTCTTCATTAAAGGCTATATCCACCCTTCGTCCGGGGGTGGAATGCTGCGTCAGTTCATCCTGGTTGGTGACCTGGGAACGTGTTGTTTCGGTGGGCAACCGAAGAGCAGCGAAATGGTGGAAGTCACCCTTTCCGGTGGTCAAACGGTAAAAGGAGGCCTAACGCGGCGAAAGCTGGCCGGCAAATTCACGCTCAATCAAGTGCCTCGTATGCAGACGGATTTCGACAACGCGGTCTTTTACCGGATCAAGGGTCGAAGAGCAGAATAGCGTTGCACCGGCGCAGTTCGCCGAGGTAGTAATGTGAGATAGTTCTATTCCGCGTACAATCTGTGCGTGGAAACACTGTGTCCCGCCTGCCCTGCCCTCACTCGAACCGCCGGAACCCCGCCATGGACTGTCGCCGGATCCCGTTCAACTTCACCGTCTCACGATGCCACTTCTTGCTGGCACTCTTGGTGGTGCTTCTGGGTAGCTCCGCATCGGTGGGAATGGCTCAGGAGAAACGAAAGAAGATCACGCCGAAACCGAGTTCCGAAGCACAGCTCGCTAAAGGCGAAATCAATTTCGATGACTTGGTTTTCGACATCGAAAAAGATGCCGCCTTCGAAAGCTCGATGTGGACGGATCGCCTCAAACGGATCAACAAAAAGAAGGTCCGCCTACGCGGTTGGATCTTGCCCGCTTCAGTCTTTCAAATGGATGGCATCAAGCAGTTTGTGTTGGTACGCGACAATCAAGAGTGCTGCTTCGGCCCCGGCGCGGCCCTCTATGACTGTGTGATGGTTGAAATGCAAGGCGATGCCGCGGCCAAGTTCACGACGCGACCGGTCACCGTCGAGGGCAAGTTTATTCTTGACGAAAAAACCTATCGGTATCCCCCGGGAACGGCTCCTGGTACAGCCACTCACATGGCCGTGTTTCGAATCGAAGGCACCTCGGTCCGGTAGCGATTCCCACGCGCTGGACATTTCTAACGCTTGCTCAAATGATCCTCCATGCGGTCCATCAAGCGAACGCTGTCGATGGCCACCTTGGTGGTCACGGGCGAAGCGATCTTCTTTCTGCCCTTCGTGCTGCCGCGGATCTTTCGGCCGACGATGCTGGAAGTCTTCGACGTCAATAATCTGCAGCTCGGTTTGGCCACGATGGTCTACGGCATCGTGGCGATGCTTGCCTATTTCCCCGGCGGTCCGCTTGCGGACCGTTTTCAACCTCGAAACTTGATGACGCTCGCTTTGGTGGCCACCGCCGCAAGTGGGCTCGCGTTGCTCTCTTATCCGTCCGCCACTTCGCTGGCCGTGCTCTACGGAATTTGGGGTCTGACAACGATCCTCTTGTTCTGGGCTCCGCTGATCCGTGCCACCCGTCATTGGGGCGGTGGTGACGTTGCGGGACAAGCCTTCGGTTTACTTGACGGCGGTCGCGGACTGATCGCTGCGATCATTGCCGGGTCCTCCGTTTATGTGTTTTCGCTTGCGCTTCCGGCCGGCATCGAAGACGCGTCCTTGGAGACGAAGCGTTCGGCGTTTCGTTGGGTCATCGGTTTGTTCATTCTCGCCACGATGCTCGCCGCCGCACTCGCCTATTGGTGCTTGGGTACGTCGTCCTCGGAATCCAACCAACGTGCGTTTCGCTGGAAAGACGCCAAAATACGCTCGGCACTCACACCCGCCGTCTGGCTGCAAGCGGCCATCGTGATCTGTGCTTACGTCGGCTACAAAGGACTCGACTACGTTTCGCAGTATGCGAAGGAAGTCCTCGAGTTCGATGAGTTACAGGCCGCGAACTTGGGTACCGCGACGATGTGGTGTCGTCCACCAGCCGCCATCTTCGCCGGCATCCTTGCCGACCGCTGGAGCACGCGACGGCTCACGCAAGTCTGCTTCGCGGGCGTTGCCGTCGGCTTTGGTCTCTTCGCCACCGGCATGATTTCGGCGGAGATACTCTGGGTGCTACTCGGGGTCTTGCTGACTACCAGCGCCGCCGTGTTTGCTTTGCGCGGATTGTACTTTGCCATCATGGACGAAGGTGGGATTCCGACGGAGACAACGGGCTTGGTCGTTGGAATCGTCTCCGCAGTTGGGTACACGCCCGACGTCTTCATGGGTCCGCTCTGTGGATGGCTGCTCGACCGATCTCCAGGCCTGCCGGGCCACCAACAGGTCTTCGGATTACTGAGCGTCTTTGCATTGTTGGGTTTCGCCGCGTCTGTGGCTTACCCGGGCAAAAAACAGAAAGAGGCAAGCGCAGCTTCGAAACGTGTCATCCCTTGTTCGTGACTTTCCCTTCAACCGTTCGAGAGTCGTCAAACGGCTGCAACGGCTCCGGAAAGTCCTCGCCGTGAGTACCGGTCCGAACCTGGACGGACGAAAATCCGCGAAACCTTCCTGCCAAGAAGTAGCGGCGGACGAGATTCCGGCCCATGGGAATCAGCAAAAAGAAACCGACCGCGTCCGTTAGAATTCCGGGTGTCAATAAAAGAGCCCCGGCAAAGACGATCATCAAACCGTCTTGAATCTCGCGGCTTGGAACTCCGCCCTTGGCGAGCGTCGCGTGAAACTGCTGCCAGGCGATCATCCCCTCACGTTTTGCCAACCAAGAACCGATAATTCCGGTAATGAGGACCAGGCAAAACGTCGCTGCCGCACCGGTAAGCGAAGCCAGCTGGAGCAAGAGATAGAGCTCCACCAATGGCACGGTGACAAACAAGAGCAACAGACGGGCGAACATCGAATTTCCGATGAATAGCGGATACGAAGTGCCATCCTGGCATGAAACACGATTTCAAATCTCACTCGCACGGTGGATGCGAATTCCGTACCGTTCAGTCGCGAAACCCATTCAACTCGGGCGGCCAATTCAGTGATTGACCAAACCATTTCCATTCTTTGCGGCAAAAGTGCCCACGCGAGGATCTGGACTCCCAAGAACCAGCCCCCCCGTGGCGTGATTCTACTCGTTCACGGGCTGGGCGATCACGGCGGCCGATACGAAGCGTTCGCCTGGCGAATGTCGCGTCACGGCTGGGCGGTCGTTGCTCCCGATCTGCCCGGTCACGGCCGGACCAAAGGTCCGCGAGGAATCGCAAAAAGTTACGACGCCATCCTCAAGTTGATTTCCAAATCCCGCGAGACCATCACGGAACAACTGCCCGAGACGCCCCAATTCGTGCTGGGACATAGCATGGGCGGAAACTTTGCAAGCAACTACGTCCTGCGGCGCGAGGAATTTGATCCTTGCTTTCTTCCCGAGCCGGCCGGGCTGTTGCTCGCCGCTCCCATGTTGATGCCTCCCACCAAACTGGACCGCCAACGCATCTTCGCGGCTTGGGGCACCGGGCAATTGTTGCGATGGATCCGGATCACCATGCCGGCGCGCCTGGACCAGCTGACAAGTGATGCCGAAAACGCGGAGCGTCTCCAGTCGGATCCGCTGCAACATCATCGCATCTCGCTCTATCTCGCGACGCAGTTGGTCGCCCAGGGAAGGTTTGCCCTCGACCACGCCAGCAAGATCGATTGCCCTACCCTCGTCTTGCACGGGGAAGACGACGAGCTGATCGACCAAGCCGCGTGTCGTAACCTCGCGTTACGCATCGGCCGCACTGCGCACTCGATGTCTTGGCCCGGAGGCCGACACGATCTACTCAACGATTCCGACGCACTGCCAATCGCCAAGCACCTCAGCCAGTGGATGGGAAGTCAACTGTCGGCGACTGAACGTCAAACCTCGAATACCCCAAAGACACTCCGGCTCCACCGCGCCGCGTAAAGTTCACTCCATGGCGATTAAGCCAACCCGCGCTCATCGAACTGGTGGCCGCTCATGGCAACACCGCTTAGTCAGCCATCACTAAGTGAAAGTCGCAGTCATTTGGGCCGTCGTGCAGTTAAAGTTCAGGTGGAAGTAAGAGTCGGAGCCCCCAAAGTCGCCGCGGCACTCCGTGACGGGGTTGCTCAACCACCGCGCCAACATCACCTCACACACACACACACACCCACTTCAACTTCAACTTCAACTTCAACTTCAACTTCAACTTCAACTTCAACTTCAACTTCAACTTCAACTTC
>JBCBOO010000216.1:0-11730 GCA_039821235.1 Planctomycetota bacterium | reverse complement strand
AGCACAACGCCCAGCGGAGTTGCACAAAGATAACGCCAACGGCGGCGATAGGAAGAACCGCGATCAAGGACCGTAGCCCAAACACCGCGCTCAATCCGATCAATGGCAAAAGTGCGACGCACATCAACGCGGGAATGCAGAGCATGGTGCCGTTGAGAAACAGCTTCCAGGTCAATGAGAGCACCCGTCCAACTTCTGCATCGGAAAGCGGCTGCTCGGTGGCCCAGGCACCGGCCTCTGTGTTGACGTCGTCTTCCACGGCGGATGACGGACGCAGCGGAGATTGAGGCTGCAATGATTTGATGCGCATTGATTTCCTCGGGCGTTCGGATTGAACCGTTGAGACTAGCATGCCAAGACCGGCTGCCCTTCATCTTTTTCAAGCCAAAGCTCACAATCGTGATGCCGCGTTCGGATTGAAGCGGCTGTTCTTGGCATCAATGGAGACGTGCATTGGATTTCGAATCACTTGCGGCAGAAGTCGCCGAGACACTGGCGGGCGCGGGCGAAACCGGCTCGGGGCAGACGTTGGTGCTTGCGGAAAGTTGCACGGCTGGACTGATTGCTGCGACGCTGTCCAAGACACCCGGCGCTTCGGCGTGGCTTGCAGGGGCGTTGGTGGTCTACCAGGAAGCCAGTAAGTCCGCGTGGCTTGGTGTGGATGCGGAGACGATAGAGGAACAAACCGCCGTCAGCGCACCGGTGGCTCATCAGATGGTCACCGGGGCTCTCCAGCAAACACCTCATGCGAGCTTGGCGGCAGCGGTGACGGGCCACTTGGGTCCAAACGCACCCGAGGGATTCGACGGCAAACTCTTTATCGCAGTCTGTCGGCGTGGAGGGCGTCCAAGGATTTGGGAGCATCAACTCGAGAAGACAAAACGAGTGGCTCGCCAAAGAGAGGCCGCAACACTCGTCTTGCAGGCAATCGCAACGGAGTGTCAGGCATCAAAAAAGGCGTGATACCCGAAGGTACCACGCCTGAAGTGCTTTATTAGCGAACAGTAGTCGTTAGCGACGACGGCGACCCGCTACACATCCGACAACTGCCAAACTGAGAACGACGAAACTGCCTGGCTCAGGGATCGCAGTGATCGAGAACGTACCAATAGGAAACGGACTCGTTGCAGACCCATTGTCAGACTCACCATCCAAAGCGTTGGGCCCGGAGAAAGTCCAGCTCGAAATATTGAAGGTAGTGTCATCGGGACCGGTATCGTTGAGCCGGTATGCCCATCCATCGAGGTACTCCCACGGCTCACCTGTTCCATCCAGATTGATGTCTCCGAAAGTGTCAATCACGTTGCCGTCCTGAAACAGTTCCAGGGCGTCATCGCCATTGATCGAAGCAGATCCGTCGGTGAATGTCGGATTGAATCCGAAGAAGGTGTTGAAGTCCGTCTCGTTGGTAGACAGGTACAGGAAATCTCCTGCGCTCGCGCTTCCACTAAATGTGAACTCTTCACCGTCGCTGCCGCCGCCGTTGTTCGCCGAACCGAACCCGAACGAAGACAAGTCTCCGATATCGTTGATAACGTAGAACTCGATCGCTTTCGGCGTGCCGCCGGACAATGGTCCGTCGACGACCCCTGAAATGACCAGGTCAGCCTTGGCCGACGACGCCATCAGTAGACCCGCTAATGCGAATCCGAAAACCACTCTTCTAAACATGTTGAAATTACTTGTGAGAAATGCTGTCTGAGAAACCATCCGTCATAGCCTGGATAGGATATTCTCCGCAGACTGCGCGAGCAATCCACTTTTCGGTTAGGCGAGAAAAATTCACAGGATCCCAACATTTCGATGTTTCCTGATGAAAGACGTCGCAATGGAATACCCCTCTTGGATGCTGGGCCTGCTCGGTTGCTCGCACCAATTCACTCCAGAAATCGTCACATCATTTTAAATTTTGACGTTGACGAGGAGGGTAACGTTGTCGATATTCCCTGGCCCCTGGGATTTTCCGGGGAAGTGGGAGAATTTGCCGTCGGGTGCGTTGATACCCGAGTCTGGTGATTTTGCTAACACCACCCGACCTCATAAGAGTCGTGACTATATGGGAAAGAAATCAAAACGCTATCGCGCCGCGCTCGAGAAACAGCCTGAGAATCCGTTGCCCTTGGCGGATGCTGTCGAGACGCTGAAAAAATACGATTCGACCAAATTCGATCAGACGGTCGAAATCCACATGCGTTTGGGTGTCGACCCGAACCAAGCGGATCAAATCATCCGCGGCTCCTTGGTTCTGCCTCACGGTATCGGCAAGCAACAGCGTGTTGTCGTGTTCGCAAAGGGCGACGCTGCGAAAGCCGCTGAGGAAGCCGGTGCCGATGAAGTCGGTCAAGACGACCTCGCCAAGAAGATCAAAGACGGTTGGACTGACTTCGACGTCTGTATTGCGGCTCCCGACATGATGGGTCTGGTGGGGCCGCTCGGTCGGGTCCTCGGTCCTCGAGGTTTGATGCCCAGCCCGCGTGCCGGAACTGTGACGCCGGATGTGGCAAAAGTCGTCTCAGAGTACAAGGCTGGTAAAGTCGAGTTCCGAAATGACAAGGGCGGAAACGTCCACGCAATGGTGGGCAAGATGAGTTTCGACAGTGACAAGCTGGTCGACAACATCGATGCCTTTTTGAAATTCGTTGATGGTTTGAAGCCGCAGACCGTCAAGGGAACTTATGTCAAGGGCGTCGCGATTTGCGGCACGATGAGCCCGAGCGTCCGGGTCGTCTGCTAGTCGGCTCCCCGTCTTCCCAATCTCAACGAATCAAGACTGATGAGTAAGTACGTCAAAGAACTCGTGACTCGCGACATCCAGCGCAAGCTTGAAGGCGTCCAAGACGCTGTTCTGGTGAGCTGCTCGGGCATGGATGCGAACACGACGAATGAACTACGTGGCGAGTTGGCCGAGAAGAACATCACGATGTTTGTCGTGAAGAACTCTCTGGCTCGACGCGCCACCGAGGGAACTTCGTTGGCTCCGGCCTTCGAGGGTGCCAGTGGCCCCGTGGCAGTGTGCTACGGCGGCGAAGACTTTGTGTCGCTGGTCAAGGAAGTTGTCCGTTTGGACAAGGACGAAGAGAAGTTTGGCGAGTTCCACGCCGAAGGCGGCGTGATGGACGGCGAACATCTGGATGCCAGCGGTGTCAAAGCCGTTAGCAAATGGCCCAGCCGTGAAGAACAAGTCTCTCTGCTCGTCGGCCAGATTCTGGGCCCAGGTGCAACGCTCTCCGCAGCGATGCTTGGTCCTGGAAAGATGCTGAACAGCCAGCTCAAACAGATCAGCGAGGGCGACGAGTAGTCGACCGCCGCAGCTCTCCAATTTCGTTTTCAACAATCAACCGACCATTCGTTTTATTTAGGGAACCCTGTCATGTCTGATGAAGCCACAGCAGTCGCCGAGTTCAGCGCCGAAGCCAAAGAAATGGGCGACAAGATCGCCGAAATGACCCTCAAGCAAGCCAAAGAGCTGAGCGACTACCTCAAGGATGTCCACGGCATCGAACCCGCCGCAGGCGGCGGAGTTGTCATGGCAGCCGGCGGTGGCGGTGGCGGCGAGGAAGCAGAAGTTGAGAAGACCGAATTCGATGTCGTCCTGACCGGATTCGGCGACAAGAAGCTGAACGTCGTCAAGGTCGTCAAGAACCTCACCGGCGCGTCGCTCATGGAAGCCAAGAAGTTGGTCGAAGGCGTTCCCGCAACGCTCAAGGAAGCTGCTTCGAAGGAAGACGCCGAAAAGATCAAGACCGAAGTCGAAGAAGCAGGCGGAACCGTCGAACTCAAGTAAGTTCCGGCTGCCAACGCATTTCAACAAAACCCTGGTTGCGTCCTGCGGCCAGGGTTTTGCATGCGCGGGTGAAAGTGAATCGAGCAACCGGGTCTTACCGACACTTCGCAGCGAACATTGCAGGGTTTCCTGTCTGGCAGTCCCGAATGGGACGGAAGCACGCTGCCGGTGAGCTTGCTCACCGGTTCGATGAAACTCAAGTTCAGTTCTCGCTGTTCCGTTGCCGTGCCGCTTTTGCGGCACGGCACCGGAACAGCGAGAAGGAATGGCCACCGTTCAAACCGTGCGGCAAGCCGCACGGCTGAGGGCTGCCGTCGCTTCGCGACTATGATGCCAGCGAACATCTAATCAACCTTGCGATCGAAAGACGACTGCATGCAAGTCAATAAAATTCCGACGGCCGTTTTTACCGTTGGAATCGCCGGCGGGTCTGGTTCGGGAAAAAGTCGCTTGGCGGAGCTGCTGCGAACACGGCTGATCGGATCGGCGGACTCGCCCGATGTCATCGTTCTCAGCGAAGATGCTTACTACCGTGATCGAAGCGATCTGAGTTATGAGCAGCGATGTGAGATCAACTATGACCATCCCGATTCGCTGGAGCACGAGTTGCTCGCCCAACACTTGGTCGACTTGAAGGCCGGTCGCGCGGTGGAGGCACCTTGTTACGATTACGCGACGCACAATCGGACGCCACAAACCGATTTGATTTCACCGGGGCGGATTCTATTGCTCGAAGGCATTCTCTTACTCAGCGAGCCGGCCATTCGAAACGAGCTGGACCTGAAGATCTTCATCGATGTGCCGCTCGATATCTGCCTTTCTCGTCGGCTCAGGCGTGACGTACTGGATCGTGGTCGAACGGTTGACTCGGTCTTGGATCAGTATCAGCAAACCGTTCGCCCCATGTTCTTCGAGTTCATCGAGCCTTCGAAGGCTCACGCGGACTTGATCGTTCCCGGCGGCGGTGAGAACAAAGTCGCGGCGGAAGTGCTGGAGCATTTCTTGATCGCACGCCGCGGTTGAGAACCATTAAACTCTCGGTCACGCTGTCGATCGGTGACAGCTTCGAGATTCCAATGGAAAAGCGTGATGGCAATGAGAACACAAGACCGGCGCTGCGCCTCAGGCGTCAACGGCAGCGACCCTGAGAGACCTTACCGGAGTTCTTGGCTCGTTTTGGTGGCATTTGCATTTGTCGTCGCCACGCTCACCGATCGATCGGTGACTGCTAGGGATGCACCCAACATCGTCATCATGATGGTCGATGATTTGGGTTGGAATCACATTGGGGTGGACGGCGCTACGCTTGGGACCCACGAGCCGGCTTACGTAACGCCAAACCTTGCGGAGTTCGCCGCAGGCGGAATGAGCTTCACGCACGCCTATGCACAACCAAATTGTGCGCCGACGCGGGCGGCAATGCTGAGCGGGCAATACTCCGCGCGAATTCACAATGACGTGTATGTCGTCGGCAGCCTCAATCGTTTCGGCGGAGGCGGGATCAAAAAGAACGCCGCCAAGTTCAAAGGGCCTCCGCAGTCCGAAGATGTCGCGCCCGACGCGATCACGATGGCGGAGGCACTGCGTGAAAGCGGGTATGCAACGGCTCATATCGGCAAGTACCACGTCGGTGGACATCGCGGCGAATCGACGCTTCCTGAGAAGGCCGGTTTCGACATCAATCTCGGCGGCTTTCGGCAGGGGCATCAACCGGTTTGTTTTGCGTCGATGATCAATTCCAAGTGGGGATTCAAAGGCCTTGGACGTGGCGACTTTGATCGTTTCGCCGAACCATACGACCAAGCGTACTTGAAAACGCGTGGGTTGCCGTCGAGTTTAGCCGGCACGCCAAAGCACGTCTCCGATGCGCTTGGCGACGCAATGGAAGAGACAGTCAAGAAACTTGCGGACGGGAGCTCACCTTTCTACCTGCAGTTTCATCCGTACGCGGTTCATGGGCCGGTGCGTTCCCGTCCCGATCTGAAGGCCAAGGCGACGGGTTTGTCGGCTTCACAAGCCAATTACGTCGGGTTCATCTCGGGAGTCGACGAGAACTTGGGCCGTCTGATGGCTTGTTTGGAAGACCCGAATCGAGACGGGGATTCCAGCGACAGTGTTTTGGAAAACACGCTCGTGATTTTCACCTCGGACAACGGCGGGACGCATGCCAGCAACGCGCCACTGAAGGGCAAGAAGGGCATGTTCACCGATGGCGGTCTGCGTGTCCCGTTGATTGCATCTTGGCAGGGCAAGATCCCCGAAGGGACGGTGACGAATCGTTTGGTGCACTGCGTGGACTATTACCCGACGCTTTTGGAACTCGCCGGCTCGGGCTATCAGCCTCCGGTTCAGGATCACCCACTCGATGGGGTTTCGTTTGCGAAGACACTTCTGGGCAACGAGAAGGCCACGCGTGGTTCACCGATCGGATACCTCTTTCCGGGATACCTGGACGTGCGAGCTCGGCCCTGTGTCGTGATGATCGACGATGTGGACGGCCAACGGTTCAAGCTCGTTTATGATTACGAGTCCGGTCGCTACTCATTGTTTTGTTTGTCAAAGGATCCTGGGGAAGAGAGGGATTGTTTCTCCGATGCGCCCGATGTCGCAAAACGATTGTCGGTTGCAATGAACCAGTGGCTCTCGCAACAGCATCCGACTTGGCAACCCAAGTATCCGATTCAAAGATCCTCTGGCGTTTCTGCCGGACCACCTCCCGGGCTTTCTGAGTGATGAACAAGACGGAAGACTCGTCAACGGCGCCGAAACAGTCTGGTTGGAAACGTCTTGCGATTCGCGTCGCGCGGACGCTCGCGATGTCCTACGTGGCGATCATCATCCTGATGGTTTGTTTTGAAAGCCGGCTCCTGTTCCCCGGAGCCTACAAGAGTGGATTGAATCACGACGTCACCGGCCCGACCGCCTGGTCATTCGACGTCGAGCGAGACGGGGTGGAGCAACGATTGACCGGGCACTGGATAGAGCACCCTCATCCCGAACACACCGTGATCTTCTATCACGGAAACGGAACCAACGCGACGCGTCAGATCCCCTGGGGAGAACGGCTCAGTGAATCGTGGCGGGCCAACGTACTGGTGGCGGAATACCGCGGGTTCGTGGAGTCGGATGTGACGCCATCGGAGGCGAATGTGATTGAAGATTCGCTCGCGATCTTCGACGGATTGTGCGAGTCCGAGGCGCTACGTCCGGAAGACGTCATCGTTTACGGTCGATCGCTGGGCGGCGGCTGTGGTTCGGCGGTGGCAGCCCAGCGAAGGATTCGCGCATTGGTTTTGGACCGCACGTTCGACAGCGCCGCGGCGGTCGCATCCGGCCGTTTTCCTTTCGTGCCGGTGAAGCTGCTGATGCGAAATCCTTTTGATTCTGTCGAACGCCTTAAAGACTTCCGCGGTCCCGTGGTTCAGATCCATGGGCGATCCGATCGCGTCGTTCCGTTTGTCAACGGACAGCGGCTGCACAGGTCGCTGACGACGCCGAATAAACTTTGGATCGAGCGAGATGATTTCGGGCACTTGGACCGAATGCCCGAAGAGACTTTGCAGCAGGCGATTCGCTGGATCGAAGAACAAGCCGAGTAGCCAATCCTCACTTGATGGCGACGATGTAACAGATCCAGCTGGGGTCGCTGTCGGCACAGCCGCAACGGTACCAGCCGCCATCGAGTTCGGGGTCGTCTTCGTTTTCACGTTCCCAGTACACGTGGCTTTCGCGGAAACCTGCTTCGGCAAGCATTTCACGGACTTCGGGAATCGTCCAGAATCGCCAGTCGTATTCAAAGGCGGGTTTGATTTTGCTGCCGTCGGGAAAGTGAAACGAGATCGAAAAACTCGCATCTGCCGTGATCGGGTTGAACGAGTCTTGCGTCCAGTGGTAGCTGAAGCCTTTCTTGCCTTTGACGATCACTCGCTTGTCGGTGTGCCCTTCCTCATAGCATTCTCCACCACCCATCATGTCGGTGACGAGGATGCCCTGAGTGGCGAGGTTTTCGTAAGCCGTTCGGAAATAGCTGGTGACTTCGGCTCGAGTTTTGAAGATCCAAAACGAGAAGTTCTGTGCCGCGAGCACATCGGCCGGGGGCGTGTCGCGAGTCCGGACATCGTCGGCCAGCAACGTGACACGTTTTTGTTCACTCGGCTTGAGCGGAGCGAGATTGTGTTCTCGTCCCCACGCCAAGGTCTCTTCACAGAGATCGACGCCGAAGGCGATCCGGCGGCGGTTGGATGCGACCCAGTGGCAGCAGATTGAGAACGTTCCGCAAAAGTCTTCGCGAAGGACAATCGGCGTTTTCTTGTAGGCCTCGCTGTAAGCCTGTTCGAAGAACTCGACCTCATGCTCCGGCGTCTGCACCGACTGTTCGTAAAGACTGAACTTGTCCGCCTTGGCAGCCATCGTCGGCTGCGATTTCTTTACCTTGCGTTTGGCCATCGTTAGCGACGGGCGAGCCGTCGTGTGATTGCTTCGGTTGGCAACGGCATGATCTCTGCGGGGCCGCCGGGATTGAACAGGGCGTCGTCGCGACTCTGTTCTAACTCCGGTTGCTCATAGGTGACCAGGTAGGCGCCGAGGATGTCGCCGCCCTTCTCATAGACCGGCGGCCAGAACTCTTCACCACGCATCGCAATCGTCTTGGCGAGCAACCGAGTCGCTCGGCCCGAGAAACCACTCAAGACCATGTCCAGTCGTCCGAGGGCTTCGCGATAAATGTAAAACACCATTGCGGTGTCCTTGTTTTTGCCCCCGGCGAATTCCCAGGTTCCGTCGTTCTTTTCGTAGTAGAAGCCAGGCTCAGGGGCGTCCTCATTTTTACTCAGTCGCATGCCAGCCGAAGCGCTTCCGGGTTGCGGGTCGGTATCGCGGTAGCGAAGGAAAAACGGGCAGGACCGCGCGGACACGTCGTCGACGTCGTCTTCGGTGACAAACGGTGTGCAGCCGAAGACATCCGAGAACAGCAGTTCGACGACGGGATTACTTTTGATACTGCCGATGCAGATCATTCCGCGATCGCCCGTCGCTTCGACGAATCCGTCGAAGACCTCATCCGCACGGGCTCGTACGTCATCCTGTTCGACTTGGCCGGGGCTCCAGACGAGTGTCTGTTGAAACCGGTCGGGCATCGGGACTTCGCGTCGTCCGGGTTCTTCGGTTTCCGACTTCACCGCGCCATGTTTGGCCACGCCGCCAAGTGTGGAGACTCCGCTGAGCACCTCGCCGACGAGCACCGAGTCACTAGCGACCACGGAGGCGCCCTCGGGAGTTGCTTTGGAATCGGTTGCCCGAACACCGACGATGATTTCAATCTCGCTTCGTCGAGCGATCAATTCCCAGAAGTTCTCGGGATTGACCGCAAATAATGCGCCCGGCAGTTCATCCGCGGTCGCGTGTCCTTGGTCGATCAGGTAATCACAGAGCCGCGAGAGGGCATCCAGCGGAATGTACTTTGCTTCGTTCTTGAGCAGCGAAGCCACTTGGTGCCGATCCAAGCCGGTGTGTTCGACGATCGACTTGATCGTCCCGGGGCGTTTTCGGCGGTCGGGGGTGTGACCTAACAGCTCGGCCAAACGAAATGCATATCTCATCTTCGAATCGTCTTCGCTAGATAAATGAATAGCCGGCCGAGTGGATTGCTCGACCAGAAAAGCACGGCCGCAGTGCCTCGGACTGGTGGAAATGTCCACCTTCGAGGAAAGCGTTATCGGCCAATTCTCCGCCTTACTTGACCGCAGTTTAGTCTCCCCGATCCCCCGATTTCCGACTACCCCACAAGAATTGCATTCCCACGTAAGTTGTGATTCCGATTCCCAAAGTCGCAAGCCCGACGGATGCCTGCTGGGGAACTCGTACCGCCGTAAGCGTTGCGATCAGGAGCGTGCCGCCGACATACAGAATCGGGACAAACGGGTATCCCCAGACTCGGCTGTCATGTTGGTCGCTAACGGAGGAATCAACGCCACCTGGGCTTCGTGAAGGTGCGTCCTCGGGCGAAGGTGGTCCATCATTGTCTTGGGCGTCAACGATTTCAGCGGACCGCTTCGGTCTAAAAAAGACAAGCGTGCAGCAAAGCGCCGCACAGATGGAGAGCGTGAATCCCAAGTAATCCAGTTGGGCTTTCAGGCTGGCCGTCCAGATGACGACCAGCGCGAGTCCGGTTTGCAGGACGACCGCCGGCAGGGACGAGTTGTTTTTGCCAGCAAGGAAGCTCGGCAGGAATCCATCGGCGGCCATTTTTCGGTAAACACGTGGACCGGTTTGCATGAGCGCGAGGACGCTGGTCGCCAAGCCAAGCGTGATCGCGATTCGTACGAGTGGCTCAATGATCCTGCCAAGTGTGTAACCACGTTGAACGATGGCACTGGAAAGAGCTTCCGCCGATGCCATCGCGACATCCTGTTTTCCGCGGACCGTTTCCGGCGAAGCCGCAAAGACGAACACAGTGTTCAGTAACAGGTAGATCACGGCAACACTGAGGGTCCCGATCACCATGGCGCGGGGAACCGTCTTGCGTGGCTCGCGAACTACATCCGCCATGTAGACCGCTGCGTTGAAACCGCTGTAGCTGAGTGAAATCCATGTCAACGCGTTGGCAAACGCAAGCACCTGTGACCAGGCAGATGGGGCGGGTGTGGTTTCGGTGCCTTGGCTTGATGACAACTCGGCCGATGCCAACTCGCCCGGGGCAGCCGACCACGCCCACCAATCGGTGAGGCATGCATAGGCAATCAGCAAGAAGGAACCGATCAACGTCAGCTTGAGCAGCACAACGGCATTCTGAACACGGGTGCCGCGGCGCAGTCCACTTCCATGGGTGATCGCGGCGACCAGCACGATCGCGGTGGCGAGCCACTGCAAGGCGGCCGAGTCGTCTGGATCGACGGGCAACCAAGCCGAGGCATAGAGTCCAAAGGTCGTTGCGGCAAATGCCATCGCGCCGGTGAATCCGGCGAGCAAGGAAACCCATCCCGCCGTCATGCCGGCCGCTGGGTGGACGGCTCGCGCCAAAAACACGTATTCACCGCCCGATTCCGTGATCCGCCGAACGAGGCTGCCGTAACAAATCGCGCCGCAAATTGCGATGATGCCTCCGACAAACCACGCGGCAATGACAAGGCCCGGTGATTGCAGATCCAACAGCGTAAACCCACTGGTGGTGTAAACGCCGGCGCCAATCATGCTGGCCGTCACGACGGCCACCGCCGAGCCCAGGCCCATTTTTTCGGTCATCGTTTACGTCAAGAGTTCCTTGACCACGTGCCCGCCTTCGACACCCGTCAGCCTTTGATCCAAACCTTTGAAGGGATACGTGAAGCGGTCGGAGTCGATTCCCATCAGGTGCAAAATGGTCGCGTTGAGGTCACGAATGTGGACGGGGTTTTCGGTCACGTTGTAACTGAACTCGTCGGTTTCGCCATGAACGACACCCCCACGAACGCCCGCGCCGGCCATCCAAATGGAAAAACACTTCGGATGGTGATCGCGTCCATAGGTGTCTTTGGTCAGTTTCCCTTGGCAGTAGACGGTTCGGCCAAATTCGCCACCCCAAACCACCAACGTGTCATCCATCATGCCTCGCTGACGAAGATCCGTGAGGAGTGCGGACGAAGGTTGGTCGATGTCCTTGCACTGGTTGGGCAGGTCACGCGGAAGATTGCCATGTTGATCCCAGCCACGATGGAAGATCTGCGAAAATCGGACGCCACGTTCCGCCATCCGGCGGGACATTAAACAACAATGTGCGAACGTTCCCGGAGTGGTCACGTCGGGCCCATACAGATCGAGGATGTATTGCGGTTCGTCGCTGATGTCTGTCAGATCCGGCACACTGGTCTGCATGCGAAACGCCATTTCGTACTGCGCGATACGTGCCTCGGTTTCTGGATCACCGACGTTTTTCGCCGTGACACGATTGAGCTTTGCGAGCGCGTCCAGCA
>JBCBOO010000215.1:0-11735 GCA_039821235.1 Planctomycetota bacterium | reverse complement strand
TTGAGTCCAATCGCTATGCGGATAGACTCAAGTCGATGTTGATTGGGCGGGCGGCCGGTCGCTGATGCTTTCCATTCCACCGGACGTCGTCGAGCGACTGCCGGCCGACACCACGAACTAAGGAGCAACCACCATGTCCACACGAGCGACGATCGCCGTCCGCCGCGCCGACCGAACGTACGCAGCGGTCTACCTTCATTACGACGGTTACCCCGAACACACCGGAGAAATACTGATGCAAAGCTACCAAACTCAAGCCGCCGCCGAGGAACTCGTCTCCCATGGCGACTTGCGATGCCTGAATCGTGAAACTGGCGAGGCCGAACGATTCTCAGACGGCGATCCGCCGGCCAAGTTGCCGACCAACGACTCGCTGATTGATTTCGCGAGGAATTGCGGTGCTCGGTTCGTCTATGTCTTTGACGACGGAGCTTGGTCCTACAAGGAACTCTAGTCACCGCATGTTCTCCTCGCGTGCTCCAACTGGGATCGGCGATTCGCCGGTTCGTTCGAGGATTGCTTTCTTGCCGGTGAAGCGTTGGAAGCGATCAACGATCACGTCGCAGTACGGCGGGTCGAGTTCCATCAAGAACGCCTTGCGTCCGGTCTGCTCCGCGCCGATTAGCGTCGAGCCACTGCCGCCGAACAGATCAAGAACGTTCTCGCCTTTCCGTGACGAGTATTGCATCGCCAGCACCGCGAGTTCGGCCGGCTTGCCAGTGAGGTGTTCGAGTTTCTGCGGCGCGATTTTCTTGACGTGCCAAAGGTCAGTCGCGTTGTTTGGGCCGAAGTACTTGTGGCCTGCACCTTCTTTCCAGCCGTAGAACGCCCACTCATGTGCCCCCATGAAATCTTTTCGGGTCATTACGGGATGTTGCTTGTCCCAGATGATGGCCTGCGAAAAATACAAACCGGCTGCGGCGAGGACCGGTGGGTAGTTGGCGATGTTGGAGAAGCCACCCCAGATGTAAAAGCAACGGCCGGGTTCGAGCACGCGAGTGATGTTGCCAAACCACGCTTTCAACAATCGGTCGAACTCTTCGTCGGACACAAAGTCATTCGCAAGCGGCCGATCCTTGGCCCGCATCTTCTTCGGGCCTTCCTTCGTCTTGCCCTTGCCAGCCTCGAACGACGAATTGCCGGCCGCGATCGCGTTTTTGCTGCGCGGTTCCACCTTCACGTTGTACGGTGGATCGGTATTGCAAAGGTGGATCTTTGCGCCAGCGAGCAGCCGATCGAGGTCTTCGACACTGGTCGAGTCACCACACATCAGTCGGTGGTCGCCGAGGATCCAAATATCGCCGCGCTGCGTGATCGCTTCGTCTGGCGGTTCGGGGACGTCGTCTGGGTCAGTCAACCCTTGAGTGACACCGGGATCGAGCAGCTTGGCGAGTTCGTCATCGTCGAAGCCGAGCAACTCGACGTCGAAACCGGATTCTTGTAATCCGCCGATTTCCAAGGGCAGCAGGTCATAATCCCACTGCGCGTTCTCGCCAGTCCGGTTGTCGGCGATCCGGTACGCTTTTACCGCTTCGGGTTCGAGATCCGTCGCGATGTGAACGGGAACTTCGGCGAGTCCGAGCTTTTTCGCGGCCTTAAACCGTGTATGGCCAACGATGATGACACCGTCGGTATCGACCACAATCGGCTGGCGAAACCCAAACTCGTCGATCGAGAGAATGACGGCATCGACCGCGTCGTCGTTGATGCGAGGGTTGTTTTCGTAAGGCTTGATTCGATCAAGCGACCACATTTCGACCTGCATGTTTGCCCTTCCAAGGCGAGAGAATGAAACGGGAAGGGTTGGGTCGGTCGTTGGTTTGCTGGGTGGTTGGTTGGGGATCCGATGCGTTCGGACGGACGTGAATTTTCGTTCGGACAGCCGAAACTAACTGTGCCTAATAAGGCTGCTGTTCCCGCGGCCCTGACCAGAGAACGGATCGGCCGGGAGTACCTACGCGTTGAGAAGCGTCATGAATGAATCCGTCAGACAGCCCCCTCATGCGTGCAAACGTGTATCGCGGGCGAGTGGGACTGACACGCTGACGCATTAGGAGAGAGAGTGTTTTTATTCGTATATCGTTGGGTTTCCGCGTACCAAAACCGTCAGCTAATCCGTCAGTTTGACTCTCTGACGTTTGCTGACAGATTCGATCATTCCGGGCCTGAATCGGTCGCTTTGGTCGCCAACACGTCAGAATCGTCCGCATCATCGCTGACGGATTGGCTGACGGATTGTTTGGGCAGATCGGGCACCGTGGTGAGGCGATAGCCCGACGCAGGTTTGGTTCGCGTTTCGATCGTGACCGGTTCGATGTCTTCTTGCTGTATCAGCGTTTGTACGATTTGATCGAAGTCGCTTGCCTTCAACGTCATCGAACGCATCATTTCACGGCGAGCCATGGTGTAGTTGGGTCGGTCGGCGAGACGTTTCTTAAATTTCAAGCACTCAGCGTGAAACGGGTTCTCGGCGACGTGAACCGATGCGAGGTAGAGCTGCCGGCGGGTTTGGTGCAGTGAAAACTCGCTGGCCCAACGCACGGCATCAATCGAAATCATCGGCTGCAGATGGTTTTCGCTGACCGCGTAGATCAACGCCAGCTTTTTGGCATGCTCGCACGTCCGACTCCATGCGGCACGAGCCACCTCGTCCCCAGCGTCGTCGGCCTTGTCGTATTCCACCTCGGTTTGTTCACGCAACTGCGTAATCGCGTCCTCCGCTTCCGGCGTGAACGCTACACGCAGCGGTTTGGGATGGAACTTCATGAAATTGCCAGTGCCCGGCTCGAAATCCGCCCACCACTTCGCGATCTCCAAAACCTCCTCGGGAACGTCTCTTGCCGATCCGGGCGTTTGCCCTTTGCCACGCTTGCCGACGTCGATGATATTCAGCCGGGCAAAGAAGCCGTTGGTCAACATTCGCTTCGATAACGACTCGTAGAAGTATTGAGGCGTCGCAGTGCCGAACAACGTCAGGTGGGGCTGATCGACATGGATTGCCTCTTTCTGGTTTGCTTTCACGCGGATCGGATAGACATCGCCAGCGGATGTGTAGAGCGTCAACAAAATGTTCGGAATCGACTCGCGGCTGTTTTCTCGGTCGAGATTGATCTGCCGCAAAACACCGTCCATTTCATCGTTCTGAAACAACATGCGTCCGCTGCGAACCAGGGCGTCCTGGATTCCTTCGCCCGACGCGAACTTGTCACCGATCGAAGTCGCCTCGCCAATCTGGAAAAGGACTTGCGAGTTGACCTTTCGAGGGAATTCTTTACCGGTTCCGCTACCGGCGAGCGCGAGCAGGTAGAGATTCGTACGAAGATCACCGGCGGTCGCGACTTTGCGACCGGCCAAGAACGACTGCAACGCCATCGCGCCGCAAAAGGCAAGGCCGATGTTCGGGTAGGGTGCGTTGGCGAGCGAGAAGTCCATGACGCGGCGAACGAACCCGGGAACTTCAAACAACCGCTCGGGCAACATCCCTGGATCCGCGATTCCCGTGAACTTGGACAATGGCTTTGCGTCTTCGGAAACCGTCTTCTTCGGTTTCGTCATGAAACCGGACAGATCGACTTCGCTTGCCGTTTCGATCGGACCGTCATCGCGGAGCCAACCAAACGGCCGGTCGTGGGACTTAGTCGCGGCTTGATTGATTTTGTGTTGCAGTTCGCGATCGGACCAGGGCGGGACGCATCGAGGGTTGTAGTCCGCCGCGAGAATCGCCAGGGCACGATCCGGTTCGATGCCAAAACCGTGAACCAGCGCTGTCGCGGCGGCGAAGGTTTGCGAGTGACCGCTGCTGCCCGCAATCGCTGGCGGCATGGCGTTCAAATAGGCAATGGCTCGGGCCTCGACATCTCCATCCGACGCAGACCGCGTCGATGAGGTCGGCTGCTTGATTGATACCTGCACACCACGTTTGACGATCACGGCGTCAGCCAGAGCTTTCACGCACGCAGCCAACATGGGTGCAGGAACGGTTGCGGGTTCATTGTCGAGGACATCGTACGGTTCGCCTTCGGGATGGATGCTGGGGCCGACGACGGTTTGAGTCCCGGTGGATCGAAGCTCAACAATCATCGAGCCGTCGTTTGGATCGGCGTGTTTCTCGGTTGTCGCGCCAGCGGCGATGTACCAACGATGCGAACGGGGTGCCGACGGCCGGCCAGTTACTGCCACAGTCGGTGGCAGATATTGATCGGCCAGTTCAATCGCTTCGGCGCAATCGAGATCGACGTCGACGATCCAACCGGACGGCTCGCCGAGAATGATGCCGATATTGCTGTTCTCGGGAAACGCTTCGGGCTTCAATCGCAACTTTGTCCAGTCGCGGCGCGACGGCGACTTTGACCGAGGGCGCAGCGGCACGCAGTACCAGCCACGCTGGCGATAAATCGCAACTTGTTCCCGCACATCGGCTATCAAAATGGTGCCTCTTCCAATGCCGCATTTGGAATCTCGCCGAGTGTCTGCTTGATGATGCGATCGTATTTCTGGCCTGCGATTGAGCGAACAATCAGCTTTTCGGTCGCCGCGAGAAGCCCCGAGCCGGCAACATCAACCGCTTCTTCCGCGTTCGATGGGCACGGATCGAGACAGCGTTCACTCCACCAAGCCTCGGCTTTGCGACGTGCGTAGCCAGAGTGCTCGATGCAGATGTACTCGCTTTGCCAACGTTCGAGGCCGATCATGTAGTCAACGCGCAGGCATCGTGGTGCGTCTTCGTCCGCGTCGCGTTTGCGATGGACGCGATAGATGATGTCTTGGACGTCGTACTCGGTGTCAGTGACTTCGCCAGACAATACTCCGGCCTCCGACGCCTGTGCATCATGAGCTTCTCGCTCGGGTGGCGGGAAGGGATGACCGCACTCGGGACAGTTGGCATAGCCGCATGCAACCAAAGCGTGACACTTCTCACACTCCTTGGCTGGCGGTTCTTGTCCGGGGCGAGCGGCTTTGTCCTTCGGTTTGATCTGGTCGATCGGTCCGTGGCGTTCAATGTTGCCGCCAAAGTCGAGGACCAGGCAGTTTTCCTTGCCGGGATGCAAACGAAAACCTCGACCGACGCATTGATAAAGCAAGCCAGGCGACATCGTGGGACGCAGCATCACCACGCAATCGACTCGCGGTGCGTCGAAACCGGTGGTGAGCACGTTTACGTTGCAGAGAAAGCGTAGCGGTTCGGTTTCGATCAACGATGTTGGGGCATCGCCACGGAAGCGGGCCAACAGTTCGTCTCGTTCGCCCGCTGGTGTTTCGCCGGTCACGAAACCGCACTCGATGCCGTGATTTTCCCGCAACACTTCAACGACACGCCGCCCGTGTGCGACGGACGACGCAAAGATCAACACTGCCCGGCGATCGACCGTCAGTTCAACGATTTCGCCACACGCGGCGGATACGAGGGCGTCGTCGTTGACCAACGATTCGACTTCTTCACTGACGAACTCGCCGGCGCGGAGATGAAGGCCACCAAAATCGGCTCGATTCACGCCGGCCTTGGAAATGAGCGGACTCAGGTATCCGTCACGAATCAATTTCTTGATGCCGATTTCGTAGCAGACTTGATTCAAGAAATGGTCCGCCGAGCAGATCATGCCGGAATCGAGGCGGAACGGAGTCGCTGTCAGGCCGATCACGCGAACGTGCGGATTGATAACCTTGCAGTCGGCCAGGAACTGCCGATACATGCCGTCGCCCTTCTTTGAGATCAAATGGGCTTCATCGACGACGATCAGATCAAATGGATCGAGGTCACACGCTCGCTTGTAGATGCTCTGAATGCCAGCGACGAGAACGGGGGTGTTCGTGTCGCGTTTCTTGAGGCCAGCTGAATACAGGCCGACCTTGATGTCGGGACACAGACGACGCACCTTGTCGGCATTCTGTTCGAGCAGCTCTTTGACATGCGCCAAGATCAATACGCGACCATTCCATTGCCCAACGGCATCAGATGCGATCTTCGCTAGCACGAGACTCTTACCCGCACCGGTCGGTAGGACGGCAACGGGGTTGTCGTCGCGGTTTCGCAGGTGATCGTAGACCGCATCGACAGCGGCTTGTTGATAGGACCGCAGTTTCATCACATCAACTCCCCGTTGTGCCGTTTGCTACCTCGTTCGATTGGCAGCGCTGGTGGCAGCAGGTCGTTGATGAAAGTGCAACTCTCGCAGATGCGATTGCCAGGCCCGGTGGAAACAAAGGCCTCGTCGCAACGCAAGCATGAGCGAAAGCCGGCTTTCCCGATCGGCGCAGGGATGCGTTGAATCACAACTTCGGCGTTGCCCGCTTTCGGTGCCGGCTCCCGTTTCTCGATCGTCAATCGCACGATCTGGCTATCGTCCTCGTACGCACCGCCCCACTGCATTGAGTCCAGCATCGCCTTCAAACAGTTATCGACATCACGTCGGCGTCGATCGGGCGGATAGACGACGATGTCGACGATCAAATCGCCCGTGAGCGTTTCGATGTTCTTGCGATTGAGAAGCGAACTGACGGCCGCTCGATATTTCCTGCCTTCCTTGCTGATCAACACGCGATTGCCAACGTGTCGCCAGTAATGATTGACCGAAGGCGGATAGGGCAACGTGAGTCGGATCATGGTGGCTTACTTCGATGTTCAACGAGCGAATAAAAACACCCAGTCAACAATCCATTGCTGACTGGGTGCCGTTCCTTGGAAGCTGTCGGGCAGTTAACGCTTCCAAGGTGGGGACGCGGACTGGTCATCCGAACCGCTAACTTGCGAGGCGGCGATCGGCTGAGCGACAGCATCCTTCTTCGAGTAGCCCTTCACTTCATTTTGCAACTCGCCGGTGTCGTTGCGGCGTTTGACTCGCACATGAATCACGCATGGCAAGTTGTGTAAGTCCGCCGAGTCGGTTGGCACCAAGACGCCAACCGACCGGCAGATCGCAGACAACTCCCGCCGGGCGATTTCCACCGCGGTCGCGTTGGGGTTGTCGAGGTTGAGACGCACCCAGAGAAGACGGTTTGCATACTCACCCTCCACGATCTGAAACGTCAACTGCAGATAGTTGCCCGTGCCGGATTTCGTGGGTTTCATTTCGCTGTCGGTGATGACGGCGACGTACTTGCCAGAAGGGATCGGTTCGAGATCGTCGGCTGGTTCGACGGTGTTGGCATCAAAGCCGTTGAGGTTTGCCATGGTAAGTCTGTAGTCCTTGGTTTGGGTTCTGTAGAGAGAAAATTGGTTGAGTCGTTTAGTTGGCCGACATCGCTGCCACGAACGCCGCCCACGAGAGCGGCAATTCTTCAGCGATGCCGTAGCGGTTCTTGGCAACGCAGCTGGGCGATCCATAAGCACGCACGACGCGTTCGCCACCGTCTTTGCCGATGGCATGAGCAATGGTGCGTTTGCGGTTGAAGCCGCCGTCTTCGCTTTGCGTTCGCATCTTGCGAGTCGCGAACAGCACGGCGTCGCACCATTCCTTGACGAGGGCCGCAGCGTGCTTGTGCAGTCGCGGCGAGTAGCGGTCATAGGGCGAGGACTCGGGATCCTCGAACCGTTCGACCTTGGAATGGGCGATCAAGACCGTCACCATGCCGCGCGAACGCAGCACATTGAGCAGGTCGAGTACTTCACGCCACAGAGAGAGGGCGTGCATGTAACCGCGGGCATACCCGCCGTCGACCTTCTCAATCGACTCGACGGCATACTGCTGACAGAGTTTGTCCCAGACGAGACGCTCCAGCCAATCGAGCGAGTCGATCACGACGGATTCGTAATCGTGCTTCTCATTGACGAGCGTTTTCAGGGCGGCAATGACGTCATCGAACTTCGTCGCCAGCGGAAAGCGATCGCATTCGATTTCGTCGAGACCGTCTTCCGTTTGAATGAAGATCGGTTTTGGGGCTTCGCTGCCAAACGTTGACTTGCCGATGCCTTCGACACCGTAAAGCAAGACACGAGGCGGCTTCGATTGCCGGCCGGATTGAATGGTTTCGAGTAAGTTGGTCATGGGTTGGATGGTTCCTTCGTTAAATGGTTGGGATGGCTGGAATTACAGAGTCGGGATCGCTTCGATGTCGAAATTGACATCGCGATCGCTGGTCACGAGGTAGTGCTTGAAATCAATCTGGGCGACGAACCGTTGGTTGGTTCCTAGTTGCTTGCGGAGCGACTTGCACGCCCCGGTGAAATCTCGTGACGCTTCGTTGAAGCGGTCGGCCGATCGCAGGTAACGGCCGACCGCCAAAGAAATCGCCACGCGGCGTTCGATGTCCAAATCACTCATTCGCTAACCTGGTGGATGGGAGGTTTGACGTTCCGACGACCCGTTGGCCGCCCCTGGTTACCTATGCCGTGAATTGGTCGCCCTGTACGCCAATCTCAGAAATTGGCCACGCCGTACTTCTTCAAGTGCTTGGCGATCTCGGCACGCACCGTATTGAACCGCCGACGCGGCAAGCCAAACTTTTCCATCGTGCTACTCATCGAATGACAACGCAGGTACTCGCACACCCGCCGCAATTCCGCGGGCATCTTCTGCATCGCGACTTCCAAAGCGTCCGCTTCGTCGATCGCATCGAATGGATCGCTGTAAGACGACTGGTTTCGTCGAACCTGGTCCTCGTCACAGATTTCGCCGCCCAGAGTCGCGAAAGTCTCATCCACCGTGTCGACGGGCGTCTCAAATGATTGCATTCGCACACCATCTTCGATCGGATGCCGTTTGTGGCGTTTCCTCGATCGCAACAGCTCTCGCACGCCCGAGTTGATGACTCGATTGATGAACGTGTTCACCTTCGATCGCGCCGGGTCGAAACAGTCAGCCTTCTGGATCAAGTACATCAGCAACTCTTGAGCGATGTCTTCAGCGTCACAGTCACTGAATTCCGGTCGCCGATGGAGTTGCTCGGCCTTGATCCGCGCCGTCTTCATGGCGAAATCGTTGAGAATCTCTTCGCCGAGCCGTTTGCCGTCCGCTTGAGTATTCGCACTCATGGTTGTCTCCGGCTGGAGGCATCCCGTGATGCGAGCGATTCGCACGGACCGCAAGGAAGCTGCGTCGCGACAAGCCATGTCACGAAAAAACGCAGGCGGCCGGCGAGGTTCGTTCGTCACGTCCTCACAGCGAAGACGTGCCGCGACTTCTCAAGTCGCCGAGCGACATTTGGAGTCGCTAAGAAAAGTTTTTAGACACCGATACGGTTGTCGCCCTCTTGATCACGGTCCTCGTGCGGTGACCGCGTTGATCCGGATCGCTGATGCTTTTCAATGTCGCGAAACGGACTAGGGTCGTCGTTCCACCAATGCTCCATGACGATTCTGTTGCCAGATGATTCAACCGCAGAAAACCCGACCGCTTGAAAAAACAGCAAGAGGCGAAGATTGGATTCCTCGACCGTGACTTTGATCCGCGTCCGACGTTCTCGGGTCAATCTCGATCGCAGCTCGGAAATCAATTGCCGCCCAAATGAATACAATTGATACTCTGGCTTGATAAAGATCCGTTCCAACTCGACGTGCTGCTTGTGGAGTTGATAGACCATGGAACCGACAACAACGGGCTTGCGGCGGCCGGCACTAGGCAACTCAATCACCATGGCGACTGTATTTCGTTGGCTCAGGCGACTTTTGTAGTCGTCTTTGCTCCACGGAGCACAGGTTGCCGCAACATCAATCGCCACAACATCTTTCAAGTCTCGATGGATCATCCAACGCACGTGTCCGTCGATCGGCGTTTTTGATGGTGACGGCTTGGACCGCCGTACGATCCTCGGTCGCGTCACCGGGAAATCAATGTGCAAGGCCGAAGCGATTCCTTGTACTTCCGCGGCCGATAGCCGGATTCCGCGTTCTTGCTTTAACGCTTGTTGGATTCGGTTTCTGAGAGTCATCGTTGTCCTAAGGCTTCAAGTGTTGTTCGTTAGCTCTTGTGGTTTCTTTCGCGGCGAACTTGTTTCCAGATAGTTCAAACCAACCAGTCGATGTCGGCGGGCGGTGAATAGATTGGACAGACACCGCGACTGAGGTGCGCTCGCAGATGATCGGCCAGCGGTTTTAATTCCGTGTCGAGTACATCAAGCGTTCGCTTGATGCCAACCGAAACCGATTGGCTCACTTTCTTGATGTCGCCAACTTCGCGAGGTTTGCCACCCTTGCCCAATACCGATGCAAAGTGCAGGGCCAACTGGTCCTGTTCGGATTGCAGCTTTTCCAGCCATCCCAAGTCATGGTTCGCTTTCGCTTCATCGATCTCGCCCATCAGTTCGTGGTACCGACTGCGACACTCTTCCACTGCCGCTTTATCCGTCAGTTCGCCGGCCGATCCAATCAGCTGCCGCTCGTCAATCCCGATGCGACTGGCCAACAACGTGACCGCCGGCACTGCTCGGTTCGGCGTCGCCAACAGCCGAGCGATGTAGAGTGGTCCGACATTGTTCTCGAGGTACGTCTCGTCCCCCTCGAACCGCACCACCCACATCTGGCCTTTGCGATAGAACGCATTGCCCAGCGGCACACTCGACAATGGCAAGACCTGTGCAAAACGCTCCGGTCGCGACTTGATCTGTTTCGAGGAAATAGAGAAAGCCTCGGTGATGCTCAGTCTGCCCGCGAAACCCTCACCGGGAAGCTCATCGCCAATCAAAATCATTCGCGACGCACCACTTCGATCGGCCAGACGCGGTGCTGATCGGGTCGTCGTCAAAACAATCGGAAACGATTCGCCACCAACTTGCACCTCGCCAATTCGCCACGCCACACCCGGTAACAGTGTTTCCGCCGGGCCGTCGTCCGGCATCGCCGAGGCAAACAATTCCGCAATCGCACGACCATCGACCGCCCATTGCCGCAAGCGATCCCTTTCCACCAGGTCTGCGCCGTCGAAAGGGCATACTTCGTAAAACTCAACCCCAGTTGATCGCGGAACACGAACTACATCGTGGACACTGCATTGTCCGCAAGTTGCATGCAGCGACATCGACGGCTCGGCCGGCACCAATACGCCGGATCGAACCAGCTCGTCGGGATCGCAACCGCCTAACAAACGAAGCGTGTCGCAATCCACCAGCGGTTCATCGTCTCGGTCAAGCAACCGAAACAGCGTCACAATCGCTCGCAAGGTCGATCCCCCACTGACGAAGATACTTTTCAGCCAACAAGCGATCTCGCGTCGCCAACGATTTGATGGTGCTACGGCTGGGCCGCGTGATTGACAAGTTGAACTCGTGACCGTTTTCCATCAGGAATCGCAGATCGACGCGCTCGATATGCATGATCGACCGCGGCAAGTTATCCTGCCGGATGTATCGCTCGATCATTCGTTGAAAACTCGATGGTCCGAAGTCGACGTTGGGATTGAAGTGCAACTTCTCTTTCGAGCCGAGAATCAACACACGAGCTGCCGCGATCACGACCGAGCGTACGGCGTCCTCGGGATCGGTCGGAAACCGAAACTTCGGATCTAACAACACTCCCAGCGAGAATGGCTCGGCGTTGGGATCTTCCGGTGGCAACTCGATCCCCAAGAACTCGCGAGCAAATATCTTTTGCAGCGGGGCAATAGTAGGTTTTCCACCGAGCGCGTACACGTCAAGAACGTGATTCGCTTCGTCGTAGGCAAACACATTTTCAAACACGTGTGTTTCGCAAACCCGCTTGAACGCGTTGCCGCCGTCGATCAGCTTCATGAACGTTTTGCGATAGTCGTCCAGGCTCGCGAAGACATAGTGCAGATTCTCGCAGCGCAGCAAGTACTCAGCCACAC
>JBCBOO010000214.1:0-11743 GCA_039821235.1 Planctomycetota bacterium | reverse complement strand
ACGACATGTCGACGCGGATCGAATCCACTCGCGTTCATCCGATCACCACCGCCGTGACTCAGGCGGCCACCAACATTGCCGAACTGATCGACGCCGCCATGATCGTGATCGCGACGCGGAGCGGCGGCACGGCTTGGGTGAAGAGTAAGTCCCGGAGTAAGATCCCGACGCTCGGCGTGAGTGATTGCGCGGCCACATTGCGACGGATCAACCTTTTTTGGGGTGTCAAACCGATCGGCGTCGCACAAATGGGGCATCCCGCCGAAATCCGGCTCGAGGTCTGTCAGTGGGCGAAACAGCAAGGCTACTTAGTCAGCGGAGATCGAATTGTATTCGTCAGCGGCAGCGGTGTCGTTCAGCGGGCTCACAACAGCGTGGTGGTTCACACCGTCGATTGATCACCACCGACTCGCTTGCTTCGGCGCGATTCTGGTCCCCACGGGCCTGACGGCGGTTTTATTCGATGTACAATCGCGGAACCAAAAAAATTCCGTGAGTGCATCGCGACACAAACAGGCGACCATGGCCTGAAAAACATGTTGGCGAGCACTCGATCCGAAATGTTCAGGGTTCCATGAAAAGCTTAGCCAACATCACGCGCGAGTCAGCGGGGTGGTCCGTCCGCATTGTCCGTGACGGAGAGCAATACTCAAAGTACTTCCGGTTTTCCGATGGCGGGATCCGCGCGTCACTCGCCAAGGCCAAGAAATGGCGAGACAAACAATTGAAGACGCTTGGCCCAAGGCAATGGAAGAAGGGCCCCCGGAAACGTGCGACCAACAACACGTCGGGTGTCGCGGGTGTCAGCCGAAACGTCTACGACCGTTGGGTAGCGACCTGGCAGGAAGATGGCGTACAGCGATTCAAGACGTTCAAGACCAAACGAGAGGCCATCGCGCATCGAAAGGAAATGCTGGATCAAACTCTGTCGTAGTGCTTTCTCAAGCAGGACAGGCTTCCAGCCGGTCACGCTTGAATAGACAGGCTGGAAGCCTTTCCTACTTTGAGTCGCTTGTCGTAAATCGTGTCCTAAGCTTGCCTGCGGTCCCGTCCGCTTCCTTCAGGCACTCTCAGCGACCTCCGACGATCGGGCAGGCGATGACCACTCATTCAACCGTTCAAGAGAATTCGAGTTCGTCTCGAAGTCTCGTGATGAAACTGATGATTTTGCTGGTTCCACCACTGATCTATGGTGCGATCGTCTGGCAGCTTGGATTCAGAGGCCTCAACCACAAGCTGGACGCGCTTGATCCGGGAAAAATTGGTTGGCCCGTTCTGGTGCACGCCGCCCCAATCGTGTGGCTCATGTTCACGCCACCGCTCCTGGTTGCGGGCTCTTTCACGCGTCCAAAAACCGCAATTCGAAACTATTTCACCAGCGACCTTGCCGAGCAGTATTCGCCCGAGTCCGTTTGCATGGCAACCGGAGCTCACAATTCAAAGCAGTTTGATGTGCGCGGCATCGATGAAATGGTCCTGCTGACCGGCACGACCGCGACGGCTCCGTTCCCAAGCCGGATGGTACTGACAATCGGGGACAGCAACTACGAAGCGATCTATGATCGCGTCGCCGAACCCACGTCGCACGCCTTGGCACAAGTCTACTACGGCTATGAGCTACGGCTGTCTCGGCCGGGCGCCGATGATGCCCAAGGTTCAGTGCCGATGATGCACTACATGACCACGTCGACGCATCGAGATCCCCATCTGATCCAATTCGACGGTGCACCGGATCTTTGGCTCAAACCCAATCCCGATTGCTATTTCCCGCAGCACTATGACATGGTGTGTGAGGACGAAGTGGTTGGGCGTGTCATCAAGCCCGGGAAATGGTTCTTCTGCGGTGTATTGGTCGTCACCGATCACTATCCCGAACAAGTACGCACGCTGATCGCGGGCCTCTGCTACCAAATGATGCGCGGGTAAGCGCGAGCAATCAACCGCCGTTCAAAGGCGTCTCATGCGACTCGACATCGACTTGGAATCGGCAAGCCGCTGGGAGTTGGTTTTTCCCGGTACCATTGCTGGATTTGACCCAGCCGAGTCCGCGTCCCTTCCAACGCACCACATGCCAACCAGCAGACTCGCAGGGAATCGCAGCACCGCCGAGATACTCGACCGCCGTCGCATCATCGACCTCAAGAAACTGCTTGGGACTTGAACCACCCTGAATTCGCCACGCCAATTCTTGCGACGGTTTCCAAGTGCGTCCCGTTCGATACGCCAGTTCGGGACCACGCACCGTCACGGTCTCGACCCAAGATGGAACCCCGTCGGGCCAGCCAAAAACACAGTCGCCCTGCTGCGAGGTTCGTGAAGGTAACGCCGTCATCCAACCCTCAAACTCCTCTCGAGGCACACGTTCCTCTCGAGACCGCTTGTTCTTGCGGCGTTGCCTTGGGAGCGGTGCCTCGATGTCAGTGGAGCTCGACTCGCAAGTCAGGCTCGCGGCGAAGCTACCCGCACATCGGTCCGTGTCCGGCCACAATCGATACGTGCAGTTCAGCGGCGAGCTCGTGTAGCTGGCTAAACGATCGATCGGTCGCGGCGACATCTCCCAGTCACCGGCTTCGATGAGCCAGCGAACTTGGGCTTCATTTTCTTGTTCCGCAAACGTACACGTACTAAGCACCAATTGCCCACCCGGACGCAACAATTTCACCGCGGCAGCCAGAATCCGTTTCGCACGAAGGCAGCTGTGTTCGATCTGGGATGCCTGCAGGGAAGCCGCTTTTTGCTTGCCCCGTCCGAGAAGCATTTGCCCGCTGCAGGGAACGTCGGCAAGAACCAGATCAAACGTTCCCGCAAGCTGCGAGGCGAGCCGCTCCGGATCTTGGCTTGCGATGGTGTATCGGTCGCAGCCCGTTCGAGCCAAATTGAACGCCAGTGGTGCAACACGTGATTTCACGGGTTCATTGGCGAGCAGGAATCCACCGCCGATCGACTCAAGCAGACCGCTCGCTTTCCCGCCCGGTGCGGCACAGAGGTCACAGATCAAACGCGGTGTCTCGGGCGGACGATCGGCATGACAAGCGGCGAGCGCAAGCAACGATCCGGCGTCCTGCAAAAAATAGTCGCCCGCGGCGTAGCAAAGCGTTCGACTGGGCCGGGTGTAATCATTGGCAAAGAATCCCAAGTCGTACCACGGCACCGCCTCCTTCGCCAAGTTGGGTGGCGGTAGCGGCAAAGCCATGTCGTCATCGTCGCGGAAACGCATGCGAAGGACACTCGAATGTCGCAGCAGCATGGCTCGGGCGATCGACTCGACGCGATCCGGTGATTCCGCCGAGAGTGTTGCTGCGACGGAGCCAAGCCCTTGCCGTAGTGACTCGATCATTTCACGAGAGGGCTCGGGTGCCGTCGGCTCGCTCACGACGAACGGGCTTGCAGTTTTTGCAACAAACCCACAACCAGCGAAAACAAGCATGCCAACAGAAGTGGCGACGTGAATGTAAACATGATGAAAGCTCGGTGCGCCGCCCGCCGCACATCCTCTCCGCCTTCCTTCGCTTCGCCGTAGATCAAAATACTCAACTCCTGACGGACGATCGGAACCCGCGCCGCATAGAACAAGGCCGCGGAGATGAATGCGAACACGATCATCATCAAGAGCATCGCGGAAAGGCTAATCTGAAAGCGCTGCCGCGGAACCATTGGTGGCTGCGGTTCCGAACTCATGACTCGTACGCTTCGTGGGGCAATTGGGGGAGCGGTTGATCAGCGGGAGGCATCGAATGAAAAACTTCTTCTACTTCCTGTCCGCCCGCATTGTAACGCAAAAGCAAATAGGATCCCGCAATTAGCGAGATTGCCAAAGTGAGCAGCCACGATTCAAAAAGCGTGAGAACGGTGGCTGAAATGCCGAGTTGCTCGCCGGACCGCTCGAAAACCAGAGTCGCCATCCAGGCGGAAAAACCCTCGATCGTTGCACAAATTCCGCCGAGAACAAAACTCGCCACGTAGAGGATCGCCGAGCTCACGATTGCGTAAAAAACCAAGTGCAATGGTCTGCGATAGAGATACTCGTAACCCCGACTGAGCGAATCGATCGGGTCGGGGTCTGGCTCGGTAACCATGGCGACCAATCCAAGTGGGATCGCGAACAAGGCGCCGAACCCCAGCAACCCGAGCGGAACACAGGCGAGTGCAAACATGCCACCGATCAGGGAGTTCCACCACGAGTCCTCGGTAAACCAGCCGGGCAGTCGAACCAAGAATGCCAGACCGGCAAACACCGTCACACAAGCAAAGGGCACAAAAACCAAAACAAGCGACTTCAGAAAACGAGTGGCTATCAGCCGAATGGACTCGGATGCCGCCGGCAAATCATGTCCCGCCGTGAGCATCACTCCCGCACGAGCCACCACTTGAAACACAAAGACGGAAACCAAAACGAACATCGGCACCAAGAGGATTGTCAAAATCTCTCCGACTGTAACGTCGAACCGTCCATTTACGAATCGAGCCGTCCACTCGGTACTCGATGGCATCAGAGACGCGAATGAGTATCTCGCCCATGTCTCTTTGACCGACACTCCAGCCAGCCGCAGCAACAGGCACAGCAGAAATGTCGCCGACACGTAGCTCGGCGAAGAAAGGATGCGCAAAGTGCGAGTCAGCCGGATCCAGGGCGCGATGTCCACCCAAGATCGCACGCGCGCGAACATCCCGTCCTCAAACTCGTAACCGCTGTGTACTTCCTCGCTCAAGACTGTTCTCCACGCGTCAAATTAGATCGCGCAGAGTATCGCCTCCGGAACAGGGAATCAATCACGGTCACGATTGGAGGCTGACGGCGGACTCCTGAAATTGACTGCGAGTCAGTTTCTGACGCGAGCAAATCGCCGTGTGTGAACGATTTCCTGCCCGAGAACGACGGCATAGCACACCAAATGTCCGACGATGAGCCAAGTGAATTGCTCTCGCATCGGGTTGACCAAGAGCATGGACCCGATCGCAGTGACGGCGCCCAAAATCATCGGGTGAGGAATCGTTCCGAACGGGAAACGTGCACTTCGTTCGTTGGAGTCAAACCCTAATTCGGCAGAGAACAACGTTCGGTTCATCCCGAGAACACGCGAGGCGTAGGCGGCCAGTCCAAAACCAACCACCACGGGGACGCACTTTAACAAGCTGGTCGTCATCGATTCGCCCGCCGTCGTCAGTGCCCAGCAGAACGTTCCGATCAACAGCAGCATCGAAACGAACTTAAAGAACATCGCATTGCGCACGAACGTGCCGAACGACACGGGACCGCGCTCTGCGAGCGTCCCGACATAGATTCCGTAATGGACAAAGCTGAGCAGTGCGAGCGCGACGGACCCACTCCCGAAAAGTGCTGCGGCGCCGAACGCGGCGACCGTGTATGCCAGATTGCTCCATCCGACCGACTGAACGATCCACTCAAACACGCGAGTCCACATAAGAACCCAACGGGTCTTGATGGATGCCCACCAATTGTTCGGGTCGATCGTACCCAGAAACAGCTTCCTGGCCTTGATGTCGTAGAGGGTCGTCAACTTGGCGAGCGACCGTCCGTACCAAGGAACCGACGCCGGGTAGGCGACAAAATGAAGCTTGAGATTAATTCGCGGCTCGGTCTGTTCGGGATGCGTTTCGCGCGTGATGTAATGCAGTTCACGATTGAAGTCAAAGGCGACCGCATCTCCGTGCTCCAATCGGTGACTCTCGGGTGCGTGTCCCTCCGGGGTCGACATTGGATAATGCGTTGTGACTTCTCGATTGGCATTGAGCGCCAACATGCATCGATAGACCGTCGCGCCCGGAAAGACCGCCCAGGGGCCGTCGACGTGTCCCATGTAAAAGACCGTGTCCGAGGAGTGTTTCTTCATCGGTCCGGTGACGTAGATCTCGTTCATGCCGCGAACCGGCTCCACCCGGAAACCCGGGCCGTGAAAGGACGAGATCAATCGAATCAAGTCACCGTCGGTTGCGAGTCGTTCAAAGGCTTCTCCTTCGGCCTCCGATAGATCATGTTGCCACCAATGCGTGCTGGAGGTAACCGTGGGTTGCTCGCGACGCACCCACCGGACGATGTCGGCAAAGTCCGCTCGCTGCGATTCGCGAGTAAGTTTGGTTTTCAAAACGGCACACCGAGCCACCAGTAAACGAAGCGGTGATTGCCGCGAGCGACTCGAAACGACCAGCAGCGCCGGAATCAGCAAGACCGTATGCTCCAGCCATTTCCGCCACCAAGACGAAGATGTCTTGTAGGTGCTCTGGTACGTCACCTCACCCGTCAGCCAGTGCGATAATTCTTGCCCAAAGAAGCCAACCAACAACGCCACCAATCCCCAGATCCAACCGACGGCCAATGTGTAACTGCCCAAAGCCAGAAACCCGATGACGGCGGCGCTGGCAATCGCGGTGGTCAGCGGAACGAAGCACGCAATCGAGGCCGCGAGTCCCGCGGCGGCGACCAACATGGTTTTGTCGCTAAATGACTGAATCAGCGCAAAGACACCGAACCAACCCAGCGGCGTCGTCACGCAGTGAAGCGCGACATTGAGCGGCTGGCGGTGACAACGCAGAAATCCCTGGCACAAACGGAGCCACGCATCCGAAGTCGCCTTCGTTTGAGAGGCCGCATCCTGCGAAGGCTCGATCAATGGTCCCGTGGGCGGGGAACTGGTCTCGGGCGAGATCAGCGGCTCAGTCAGCATCCGTCGACTCGGGCTTGGTTCCAACGAACAGATAATGGGGGGCACGAAGCAGGGGAAGGTAGGGCACTTTTCCGAAACGCTCCGCAAATGATTTGACGTTGAAATTCCGATGCAACATCGCTGCGTGGTCCGGACTCAAAAACACATTGTCGGACGCGAACCAGAGCTGCCAAAAATTGCGACAGAACCATCCGTGCCGACGGTGCCGGTCGGCGGGGTACTTTCGCGACACATAAAAATCAACCACCGCGATGGTCCCGCCAGGTTTCAGGACGCGCCGTGCCGACTCGATTGCGGCAAACCAATCCGGGATCATGGTCAGCGAATAGGAGAACGTGACCAGGTCCACCGAATCATCGGGCAGATCCAGGCAGGTGACATCGGCAAGCGTGCACGTCGCATTTTCGATGCCCGCGTTTTCAAGACGCTTTTCGGCGACGTCCAGCAACGACTGCGACAGATCAACGAGCTTGACCTCCCGCAGACCACGAATACGCGATGCGGCATGCAGAACATTGCCCCCGGTACCAGCTCCCAGATCCAGCCAGACACCGCCGGCCGGGAAATGGAGCCGGTCGATCAGCTCCTCGCGTCCATGTAGAAGACGACTACGAAAATCATCGTAATCGTCCGCTTGGCCACTGTAGAAACTCTCAAGACGCTCGGCGTGCGTCTTTCCTCGGACAGGCTTTGCCAGAAGGTGCCAAATCACGCGAGCGTCACTGCCGAACCGGCTCGTTCGCTTCACACCTTCGCTCATGCCGCCACGCCCTGTGTCGGCGAGTCTTGCGCGTTGGCACCATCCACATCGGCGATGTAGAAACTGCCGTACGTATGAACGCGATCGGCAACATGCAACGATTCCGCCAATTCCGTTTGATACGTCAACAATTCGCCCAGTCTTACCGACTCGCCCTTGGATTCGATGACCAACGGGTCCACGAAATCGACTTCAAACGCGGCACTCCGCCACAACACGCGAGCATCTGGCGTGGAGCGATTGACGATGTGTTGCCACTCGCTTCGAAGGCCATCGGGGTGGTGTTCGTAGAGCCAATCCATGTGATCAAGCAGAACGAATCGTGAGATGCGTTCGGGGTGTGACTCCAGAAAGGACTCAACCGTTTCGGTGTGAGTCGCCACCCGATCCACCAAACCATCCTTGAGCTTGGCGAATCCGTCTGCCCTCAGGTACTCCGGACAGCACTCCGGTGTGTAGCTACCCGTTAGGTAGACTCGCCAGAAATAGTTGTCCTTCAGCGGGATCTCCCGAAACACCTTCTCGATACGATCTTGAATGAACTGGCCGATTCCACCCGGGTAACCACGATCCAGCTGCATCCGTTGGCTGCGGGGAACCCCCAGCAATGCCATCGTCGCGTCGCGCCGGAGTGCCCATTTCATGGGTTTCGAGAACAACATCTTGGAGACGCGACGCCGTTCATAAATCTCCGATTGCTCTTCGACCGAGTTCGCGCTCAAGATCTCGTGGACGGCATCGCGGAGACCTTTGGGACGATCGATGTAGCGATTGATCATCCAAGCGAAGTAGCCGCTGGTTCCGCGGTAGTAAAAGCTCTTGCGACGCGTCGAACCATCGAAGAATCCCTGTCGGCCATCCCAAACGTCACGGTCGGTCTCGCTGAGACAAGGGCGCACCAAATTCTGGTAAAGCGACGACCACTCGGAATGAAATCCGGTTCCGAAGACCTGAAAGAAGTCCTCGTAGCTGAGCGACTTGATCGCCGCTCGCTTGAGCTGAAGCAACGCATTTTGCAGCCGATTCACATCCACCGCGTGCACCGCCTTCGGCGCGTCGAGTGCGTAGTCCAATGCGTTGCAACCGGCCGAGGTGATCACCATCACGGTGTCATCGCTTCCAAGCGCCAATGCTTCACGATCGAGTCGCGGGTCTTCCCAACAAGTGTTGTAAACAAGGTTGCGACGATGCACTGCGGAGAAACAGCGTTTCCCCAACCATTCTTTGAGCATGAAAATCAGTTTCTATCGTATGGAAGAGTGTGGAAAGACAGGTTGTAATTCACGCGACCTTTTCCGGAACCCGGCAGACAGGTTCCGAAGCGACCTTGGGGCTTTCGGCAGGCGATTGTTCTTGATCCTCTCGCGCACCAACGGGCGTCGGTGCCATCACCTCTTGCGAAGCCTCACGAGGCTCGAGACTGAGCGTTAGATCCGGTTCATAGCGACTGACCAACTGCATCACGCCGTCGTGGCGTTCGATGAGCCCCGTGCAGTTTTCGACCCAATCGCCGGTGTTGCAGTACAAAACACGATCAGAGTGTTTGATCGTGGGTGTATGAATGTGGCCGCAAATCACTCCGTCACAGTCGCTTTGGATGGCGTGACGCATGATCTTGGCTTCGAAGCGGCTGATGAACTTGACGCCCCGCTTTACACGCCCCTTGAGTACCGCACAGGCGCCGTAAGGGTTCCGGCCCTCGGAAAGGAAAGCCTGCTGCCACCAACGGTTCACGCTGAGGCAGGTGTCATAAATCCATGAACTGCCCTTCGACGCCCATTGGGCCTGCGTCTCAAAGAAGTCGAAAAGGTCGCCGTGAGTCACCAAGAAACGCCAGCCGCGAAGAGACTCGAATACAAACTCGTCGGCCAAATTGATCTGGGGAAAACCCACCGGCAAGACGGCTTGGGCGGTCGGTTGGCGAAGGAACGCGTCGTGATTTCCCGGCGTATAATAAATTTCGGTCCCGCGGTTGACCAGTGCGACCAAGTGTTCAACGATCGCATCGCACGCGCCAGTCCAACGCCATCCGGAATTGATTTTCCAGGCGTCGAAGAAATCGCCGACGAGATAAAGTTGATCGGGAAGGTACCCTTGCAGGAATTCAAGGAACTCATCCACTCGGGCGTGTTTTGCACCCAGATGCACGTCGCTGACCAGTAACGCGCGAACGGGTTGAGCATTCACAAGGCTCATGCCATCGGTCCTTTGCTCGGCTTACCACCGGCGTTCCGCCGGATTCGTTGGCGGAACGATACCAGAGAAGTGTTTGCATCTCGTTAACACAAAAAGGGTGTTCGTCGAAGATTGCAAATTTATAACGCGACGTTGGCGTCAACTTTCGTCAGGTGTGAGCCCTTCGTTGAGCCGCAGCTTGGCTTGGTCGATCAACGATTCGAGCTGACTGTTGTTGTCGTACAAGTCCACCAAGCTCTCCCAAATCGCCTTGGCTTCCTCGATTCTCCCTTCTTGGGCCAACGAGTCGGCCTTTTCAAGCTTGCTGCGGACCAGTTTCTCGGCGGATGTGTCGCTCTCGGCTTCTTCGCGCAAACGGTCACGCTCCTTCTTCGCCGCATTGACCGCGATGAGGTAGTCCGGATCGTCGCCCAAGACGGTAATCATGCTTTCGTATTTCGCAATCGCTCCCATCGCATCACCATTGTCGGCGATTTCCTGTGCTTGCTTGTGCAGCAACTCACCCTGATCTTCCAGCGTCCCGTTATTTTTGATTTTGATCGCCAGCTGATCCAAGAACAACTTCACATTGATTTGTGCGACTTGCTGCTTTGCCCACTCGGAGTGTTCGCCATCGGGGAACCGATTGAGCAATTGCCGGAGGGGTTTGTCACGCGCTTCGGCGAGCGCCACTCGTGTCTCACGCGACATCAATCGTTCGGCGCGACTCTTCAGAGAGTCTTCGCTAGCTGGCCACGCGATGTAGGTGAGGAAACCGAGAATCAAGACGAACCCACCGATGAGCAACCAGGGCTGGTCGTGCCAAACAATGACCGGACCAGAGTCTTTCTTTCTTTTTTCTTTGGCATCCAAATCGACGACGCCACGTCCCAGGAGAGTTCGGGCTTCGTCCTTTGCCGTCTGGTCGGTCACCTGCAGGGCACTGAAACCGCCACTGACATGTTCGGCCACTCCGGATCGCGAAAGGGCTCGTTTACGAACTTCGGCCAGTGCCAACTTCACCGCCGTCGCGCTGACCGGGCGAAGCGATGGATCTTTCTCCAAGAGCTGTGTGATTAGTTTGTCGAACCAAACGGGGCATTGCAGCACAATGGACGCCGGTGAAGCCGGTGTCTGGGAAGTCACGTTGGCGCGGACTTCCTGAACCGTTTCGCCTGCAACCGGCAATCGTCCGGTCACGGCATGGTAAAGCAGCGCTCCGAACGAATAGAGCTCGGAAGCGGGCGACGGTTGAGCCTGGACGGCAGCGTTGACCAACTCGGGTGCCTGACACGCGACCTCAGCCAAGTGCGGTGGACGAGAAGATCGAAACGGTGATTCGTGTCGATCGCGACGAACATCCAGCAGCACCGGCGCAAATCCCGTGACGACAATCTTGCTGGTTACGATTGCGCCGTGAACGATCCCTTGACCATGCAGATACTCAATTGCCTCGATCAGGCCTTGAGCCAAATCCAGGACGTTCTCCCAAGACAGGCGTCCCGATCGCTCGAGTTGACTGGAAAGGGTCTCTCCGTCAACCAACTCATAGGCCAAGTAGGCATCTGTCTCTTCGAACCCTCCTCCGAAGCATTTGGCCACGCCGGGATGCGCAAGTGATTTCAGGCTCTCCCATTCCTCGGCAAATTCACGTCGAGCTTCGGGAGTTCCTCCAAAGGGCGCCGAGAACACTTTGACCGCGACCGCCTTGCGGTGATCGACATGGACGGCTCGCCAAACCGTGCTGGTCGACGGGTGGTCGCCCAGTTTGGATTCGATTGCGAGGGGACCCAGTCGGCTGCGGGGCATGGGGCGAGTTTCGCGTGGGCGGGTAGGGGACCATGGCACGAGGAGAACAAGACATTGCCGGATCCCAAAAACCGTTGGATCTCGACCAATGTCTTTCCGCCACACTGTGATCCATGACCTAGGCTTCGGCAAGTCGTACCCGGTCCGTCGGGGGACTGCGTCTTTACTCGTCATTCTCAATGAATACGACAGGTCCACCGATGAGGGACGACGCTGTTTTCGACGGATCACAAGCACCGATTTTGCCGCACGTGAATCTTCTGATGACCATCCAACCCGCGTTTCTTGCCGTCACTTTGATGATTTCCGTTGCGAC
>JBCBOO010000213.1:0-11751 GCA_039821235.1 Planctomycetota bacterium | reverse complement strand
CGAATCCCCTGAATCTGCTTCACCGCAAACAGCGCCGCGATGCGACCGGCCAGCGGGAAGTCAACGTTCCTGCAAACTTGAGACAACGCACCGACAGCAGCGTCGCTGCGTCGAAGAAGTTCACCCTGGACATGAAACCGCACGACCGCGTTCGGCGAACGGAGGAATTCGATGAGTTCGGGAACCGAAGCAACAGACAGGTTCGGAAACTCGCGAGGCGTGGATCCCTTCGGAGTCAATCGCGTTACAAATCCGACGTGCGGGCCAACATGAACGGAAGCTTCGCCGCTCCACCAACTAGCCACATACAGATTTCCACTGGCGTCCAGATCCATGCCCGTCGCTCGCGAAATCGTGGCGAACGTCTGCTGCGTCAACTGAAACGTCGCGCCGTCGGGCGTCAGAGGATGATGAAAAACTCCGCTGCGGCCCCAGTCGCCCGTAAACAAAGATCGGTTCCAGCGCTCCGGCCATGCTTCGTCTTCGATGTAAAGGCTGCCGGTTCCGCCGCCGTTGCCGAACACACCGAGCGTCGGCATGATCTCATCGGAGAAGTTCGCAAACAGTCGTGGGTAGCCGTATTCAGCAGTTTGAAAAAGCTGGCTGACTCGCGTGTCCCAGCCACCGCCATCGTTCGTGTTGTCGCGAGTGAACAGGTTGAGTTGTGGATCGATTGCGATATCGAATGGATTGCGAAGTCCTGAAGCGAACAGTTCCAACTCCGTCCCATCAGGCCGCACACGCAGAATTCCACCGCCTCGGAGCACAACCGTCGACCCATCGATTCCTTCCGCATCGGGAGTGCCATAGTCGCCGTTGCCGATGTAGAGCCAGCCATCGATTCCCATACGAACGCCATTGGTCGTGTGATCTCCGCCGCGCGTGTTAACCATTTCGGTGGTCAGGCCGCTTACGAGTCGTTGATTGCCATCGGCGACTCCATCACCGTCATCGTCGTGGAATACCGACAGGTAGGGCGGATGTGAAACCCAAACAGCGCCGTCTCGATAGACGACGCCGCGGACGTGGTCGACTCGACAGAATGTCGTAACGCTGTCCATCACACCATCGCCATCATGATCAACGCAGCGAAGAACCTTGCCGCCGTCCTTGTCGGTTCCCAGCGAGCCCTGTTCGTCACTTGCCACATAGATCGCGCCGGTCGGTTCCGCCGCGATGGCGACTGGATAATTCACCTCAGGTGAACGAGCGAAGAGCGTCGCGTTGAAGTCTTCGGAAACTTGTACGCTCTCGCGAAACTGCGTGTCCGTGATCGGCGCCGTTGAACCCTGACGTCGGCCACTGCTTCCTCCGCCGCCGAATCCACCGAAATTTGGAACGTGTGGAGTGAAGCCGGGCTCGCTTCCTTTGAGCTGCTTGCGGATCGAGTCATTCCGTTTTTCAATGAAAGTCGATAAAGCCATTGGCGGCGGACCGAAACCACTTCTGCCCCTGGGCGGCACGATCCCGCCGCCAATGGACTGAATCAACTTTCGCAAGCGCTCGGCGGCAGCCTGCGTTTCCCGCTCACGCGAGTTTGCGGTTGCTTCTATCAGGACTGCAATCAACGGATTCATTCTCTCGGGCGTGAAGAACCCATCAACAGACTCACGCACGATTTTCAGGTAGCGGTCACGCAAATCCTTGTTCGCCAATAGGCGGTCGAACAGTTTGCACTCGGCGGCGTACGGCCGCATCATACGGAGATTGGTCAGTTCGTCCGGCGAACCGGACAGGATCGAACCGCCCAGCGCCGTTTCCATCTGATTGGCGATGATGTGAAATCTGCCTTCGAGATCGAGACACAAAATATCGTTCGTTCCGATGGTCGACATTCCCGTGACGTTGCTCGTCAGGGAATTCGCAGCAAGATAACGAAGCAGCTCATCGGTGTTGATGAATTCGCTGATCCCCGCATCAAACTCTTCGTCGGTTGCCTCGTTGATCAATTTGGCAAACGCAATGATTCGCGTCTGTTGTTTTTCGCTGGGACGCTTGCTGCTGCGGAAGGTTCGTACGTATGCGTTCCAGCTTTCACCGGCGTATCGAATCGTGTTAAGTCCGATCGTCTGCAGCGCCAGCGACGATTTCGGTATCCCATTCCGACGAAGAAACGGTGCGTCGACGGCTTCGAGAATGGTGTAGAGCCCGATGAATTTCGGTTCCTTTTCACCGACCTTCAGACTCAATTCAGCGTGTGTGGTTCGAGTGACCGTTGCATCGAGCGACGCGAATACATGCGAAGTAATCCGTTCTCGCAGCATCGTTTGATCGAATTGCATCGTGTGCAGGCGGAACGAAGTCACGCCTTTGATGTCGTGCCCATCGAGAAGCTGAATGAACATCGGCCGTTTGGGACTTTGGGCCGCCATCGTGTACGTGAAATCGCCGTCATAACGAATTCGACACGGGAGGCTTTTGGCTTCACTTTCTCCTGAAGTGAAATTGACCGACCCGGTCACCCACGGAAACTGAATCCCGAATAAGTTTCCGACCGTCTCGCGACGCGTGTCGCTCTGGTCCAGCCCACTTGCAGGAGCGGCTGGTCCACCGAATCCCATCTGCGGAGCGGCGGGTTCGAGGGCTTTGTATTCGTCATCGGAAAGAGTGACTCGAAGCTTCCAAACATCATCGCCGAGTTGGCCTCGCAAGCGGGGAGACCGCTCCTGGGTATTAGCCTTGGACGCAATGCCGATAGCGATCAGGGCAAACACGGTGATACGGAGAGTGTACTGTCGTAAGAGATTCAATGCTGCTTTCCTGAATCGTAGACGCGAACCCGCCGTTTTCGATCGTACCTGTCACGAGTGCGTTCGCGTCACTTGAGAGAATCCTTCGGCTAAACAGTGAATAATCTTAGAATCCCTCGAAGGATTCTGGGTCGGTGTGCAAATGAGCTTGAAACGTATCTCTACCGCGGAGCCTCGAAGTATGCTGAAACCCACGCCTCCATTCGTGATCACCTGGCTGCTGATCACGCACTTCGGGATTACATCTGCCCAGGAGTCGCAACAGGCTGTGACCACTCCCGAGCCTGTAGTCTTCGACACCCAGCAGGACCGCCAGCACATGTTGGATCAGCTGGGGATTACAAAGCTGCGGCCGGGAAAGAGTGGCAACGCGGACGATCCAAACGCGGCGAATACGGATGAATCAAAGGCAAATCCGTACCCGAAGCTTCCCGAATTGATGACCATGAAGGACGGTACGCAAGTCACCACGCCCGAGCGGTGGTGGAAGCAGCGTCGGCCGGAAATTGTCGACGACTTTGAGCGCGAAGTCCTTGGTCGAATTCCCGCCGGTGTGCCGAATGTCGAGTGGAAATTGCTGAAGAGCGTCGACAAAAAGCTAGGCGAGACGGACGTTGTCGAAAAGCGACTGGCGGCAACGGTTGATAACTCCGACTGTCCCAAGATTCGCGCCTATATCTTTATGTCACTCATCGTTCCGAAAGACGCAAAGAAGCCGGTGCCGACACTGATGCAGTTCGGATTCACCTGGTTCGGGCTGGATGGCGAGGAGTTTGATACCGGAGGACGTCGAGGTTTTGGGGGTGGCGGTGGACCATCGAAGGAACAGTTGCTGGTCGAAGCGGGATGGGGTTGTGCGACGGTCAACGCATACAGCGTCCAGGAAGACAACGGCGGTGATACCGGGCGGCGATTCGGTCCGCCACGTCCGCCCGGAGGTGGACTGACTCGCGGAATCATCGGATTGACCAACAAGGGCCAGCCACGAAAACCGGACGACTGGGGTGCATTACGAGCATGGGCGTGGGGCGCGTCGCGCGGACTCGACTATCTAGAATCCGACTCCGCCGTTGACGCAAAGCGAGTTGGCATTGATGGCGTTTCCCGTTTCGGTAAAGCAGCTCTGGTGACGATGGCGTTTGACCAACGGTTCGCTACCGTTCTCGTCGGCTCGTCGGGCGAAGGGGGAGCGAGTCTTTATCGACGCAATTTTGGCGAGTCGGTTGAGAACCTCGCAAGCTCCGGCGGCTACCACTGGATGGCAGGGAATTTCCTCAAGTACGCGGCTGAGGAATCGTCATTCGGATCCAAGAACGCCAGCGACTTGCCCGTCGATGCTCACATGCTGATCGCATTGTGCGCTCCGCGACCGACCTTCATTAGCTATGGCATCCCGGCAAAAGGCGATGCTCACTGGCTGGATCAACAGGGCAGCTTCATGGCCGCCGTTGCAGCACAACCGGCGTTTCGACTGCTTGGAGCCCGCGGTCTTGGTCGCAGCGACGACTACATGAAGGAAAAGATGCCGCCGGTCAATACGGATCTGCTCGAAGGCGAACTCGCGTGGCGCCAGCATGATGGTGGTCACACCGACATGCCAAACATCCCTCACTTCATCAAGTGGATGGAACGGCTTTGGGCCGAACAGGATGACGCGACTGCCCGAACGGAATCCTCGGCGGAATCTAGAAGAGATACTCGTCCAACCACTCCCGGCGGTGCGGAAGTCCCAGTCGAAGTGCGTATCAAGCGTCCAATGAAAGTAGAAGTTGCTCGCGCGAGAGCAGCGCTCGCAAAATTCGTTGATACGACCGACGCTGAGACGAGGGCTGTGCTGAAAGAGTTCCCGACGCTTGTTGAGGTTCGTGTGCCGCGTCCGAACTCGGCAATTGTTCCAGGGCTAGCTCCTTTCTTCCAACAAAAACATCAGCAGAACGTTGCCGTCGCCAAAAAGGGTGAAGCGGAGATCCTATTCATGGGAGATTCGATTACCGACTTCTGGAGAAACGAGAACGGTCCGTTTGCCGGAAAAAAGGTTTTCGAAGAGAACTTTGAAAAGTGGAACGTCGCCAATTTTGGGATAGCAGGAGACACCACGCAGGGTGTCCTCTACCGCCTTCAAAACGGTGAAGGTGAAGGGATCTCGCCGAAAGCCATTATGTTGATGATCGGGACGAACAACACCGGTCGCAACACCGCTCCGGAAATCGCTGAAGGTATCGGAGCCATTGTGCTGGATATGCGGAAGAGATTCGTTGATGCAAAGATCTTGCTACTGGCGGTCTTTCCGCGTGGAAAGGTTGACGATCCCGTCCGCGATAAGATCGCTGAGATCAACAACATCATCTCGCGGTTACATGACGGTGACCGCATTCACTTTCTCGACATCGGCGATGGGTTTCTGGATGAAGCCGGCAACATCCCAACGGACGTTATGGTGGACGGATTGCATCCCTCGGCGAAAGGCTACGAGATCTGGGCCAAAGCGGTAAAGCAGCCTCTGGAAGATCTGATGCGCAACCGATAACTCGTTGAATTTTCAGCGTGCCAGAAATTTCGTCTATTCTGACATGCGTGAACGCAACCATGCGCGGGCGAAGGTCCAGTAGCGTTCGGCTGTGGCCGTTGAGATACCAAGTTGTGCGGCGGCCTGTTTGTTGGTGAAACCTCCGAAGTAACGCAGGTTGACGAGTTCCGCTTTTATGGAGTCTTCCTGCTGCAGCTGTTCCAGTGCTTCGTTGAGCGCCAGAAGTTCTTCGTCCGACTGAGTTTCAAGGTCGTCAGCAAAAAGTTCCTGACGTCGTAAATCGCCGCCTCGTTTCTTTCGTTGGCGAGTTCGCGCGGCGTCGACCAGAATTCGACGCATTGCCTGCGAGGCCGCCGCGAAAAAATGGCCTCGGTTCTTCCAGTCAGAACTATTCCGATTGCCGATTAACTTGAGCCATGCTTCGTGAACCAACGCAGTCGACTGTAGCGTGTGGCTGACGGATTCTTGTCGCATCTGGGCCGTCGCGAGTTCTCGCAACTCGTCGTAGACCAGAGAAAACAGACGGTCCGAAGCCTCTCGGTCGCCGGATTCGATTTGTGCGAGAAGGATCGTGACGTCGCGAGAGGCTTCGTTCATTGCAAAGGGCTTTCCGAACGCTGTCGGGGTTTGGGTTGGGCAGCAAACTGCAGCAACTTGCGAGCAACGGATTGATTGTGTTCGTTACCGAGGGCCATTGATTCCCGCAGTCTCGCTTCGGCTTCGTCGGTTTCGCCCATTTCGATCAGGCATCCTGCAAGCAGGTTCAGCGCTTCAGCCACTCGCGGATCATCTTCACCAAAAACACGCCGGTATTGATTGAGCAGGTAGCGGAAAAATTGGTCTCGAACGTCAACCGCCAACGAGTTGCGTTGCTCGACCGCCTTTTGAAAGTCCACTTCGTCGTAGCCGGGGTCCTCAATCATCAGCCCCGCGTTGATTAAGTCTTCGTCGGTCATGGTCGCCGGTATTTCAAATTCCGCACAGTCGTCGGTCAGCCAATCGTCGATCGGCTGAAGTGCCGATTTGAGCAACTTCCTTTGAGACAGCCCTAGTAACTCAGGATAGGGGTCGTCGGGGTTAAAGCCGAAACCCAGCGTATTAAAGTTGGCAGTCAGGCCTTCCTGGTTACCAGTGGGTTTCTCGAACGCCGCCTGCGACATCTGAATGTGTTCCAGCTGCACGTCGTACTGCATGAAGGCGATCGATATCGCAGTTGCGTATTTGTCCTGCAAAGCGGTGGCCCGAATTTGAGCTTCGGCCTTCTGTAGTTGATCTACGGTTTTACTGAGCTGAGTGTTCAACTGTGTCAAACGCTCGTTCGTGCGATAGTTACTTAGCGCCAGCACGAAGCATGCGCTGGCTGCCAGTAGCAGGAGTATGGCCGTCGTAAACACGCTGAGCGCTGCTGTGCGATATTTTTTCAGCAGGGTCTTCAACAAATATTGTTTCGACGGAGGGGCTGCTTCGACAGGGTCTCCGGCCAGAAACCGCTCGACGTCTTCAGCCAACGCCATCGCAGAGTGATACCTTTCGCGCCGGTCGCGTGCGATCGACTTCAGAATGATCCAGTCCAACCCGCCCTGGATGCGGGCGGGCGGCACGGAAATCGGCGGCGGAATCTGGGGACGAGCGTCCTGTTGGCTGGCCGTCTCGTCCTGGAGTCGACTAAGTCGCAGGGATGGAGTTTCGATGTTGGCATCTCGCAGCGTCTCGAAAAGTGCGAGTGCATTCAGGCCTTTGAGTTCCTTCGCTTCCAGCGGTGTCGACCCGGTGATCAGTTCGTACAGAATGACGCCAAGAGAATAGATGTCGGCACGCGTGTCGATGTCGAGCCCCGTCATTTCGGCCTGTTCGGGGCTCATGTATTGCGGCGTTCCCACCATTGATGCATAGCGTGTAAACAGCGTTTTTTCGGTCAACGTTTGCTGATCCATCGCCTTAGCAATGCCGAAGTCGATGACTTTGGGAACAGGCATGCCGTCATATTGCGTAATAAGTATGTTGGATGGTTTCAGGTCTCGATGAATCACACCTTTTTGGTGAGCATGATGAACGGCCCGGCAAACTTTGGTGAACAACGCAAGTCGATCGGGCAACTTCAGTTCATGCCCCTGAACATATTCGGTGATGCCAACACCGCGGACGAGTTCCATGACGAAATAGGGCCGCCCGGCGGTCGTTGAACCGGCGTCCAGGACGCGGGTGATGTTGGGGTGGTCAAAAAGTGCAAGCGCCTGACGCTCCGCTTCGAACCGAGCAATCACCTGGCGGGTATCCATGCCCAGCTTGATAATTTTCAGCGCGACACGACGGCGAACACCTTTTGTCTGTTCGGCCATATAGACCAAGCCCATCCCGCCTTCGCCGATCCGCTCCAACAGCTTGTATCGACCAATCACGTCGCCTGCGGTCTCGGCGATCGTGGCCGTATGGAGTGTGCCCCCCGGCACTGCGCGGTCGAGGATAAACTCGTCGGCCTCGTTTTGATCGTGCGAGGCCATCAGAAGTTCAAGTTCTCTGCGAAGTTCTGTGTCATCGCCACAGGATTCTTCGATGAACGCAAGACGGGTTTCTCGAGGCAAATCGATCGCTTCGAAAAAGATCCGCTCTGAGTTTGAAATCGATTCGCTCATGGCAAACGGGCAGGGCGCCTGTCCAACCCTTTTCCTTGCTTAGTTTTAGTCCTATTCACTCTTCCACAAACTACGGATTGCAGAAAGTGAAGCGGCGTGCTTAACCATGATCATACCAACCATTAGTCCTTCATCTTCCGGGCGGTCCGCAACATTGCCATTCTGGCTCAGGTCGTCTTTTGTCAGGGGGTCCGCCAGCGAAGGGCCGTCGCCGAACTGAATGATGGAAACCAGACCGATCAGTTCGTTCTGCTTATTGAAAATGCCACACCCACTGCCACCTGGGGCATAGTCGGCGGAAATTTCCATCCACTCATGTTTACCCACCATCGGATGCCGCATCACGTAGCCACGGTCGTAAGTGTAGAAGCGATTTTCCGTGTGGTGAATCATGACGAGGCCATCACCCATTTTGGGAACCGTCTTCGCAATGGCCACGTGAGGAAAGCCTGCGCCTTTCAGTCGAATCAACGCTACGTCCCGGTCAGGGTTTCCGGCCAGGAATTCAGCCACACGGTGTGTCTTGCCATCCGACGTCAGTGCAACCATTTTCGCTGACTCAAGCTCCATCGCGATGTGGTAATTGGTCAGAGCCAGACCATCACTGCTGACAAGTACCGCTCCGCCAGTGAAAAAACCTTCACCGGATTTGGCAGCCAGCACGACGGTCGCTTTTACAAGGTCATCAACATCGCGATTCCCGGATTTCGCTGTCGGGGCTGGACTCGAGAGCGACTTAGGAATGTCAGAAAGTTTTATTTGCAGCGGTGAAGCCGAGTCGTCAGCACGATGATATAACGCGCCCATGATCTCGCGGTCGTTGATTGGCTGATCGGCTCCCCGGAAGAGCCTGTAGTCTTTGCCGGGATCTTCCGGCATCGGCCCGGGTCCAACCGGCACACCGACGTAAGATTCGATCACCGGATGGCGTTTTGCGAATTCGCCGCGTGACAGGAACGAGTTCTTATCAGTGTCGAGATCTTTGAAAACTCTCGCGTGAGGAACGTTCAAGCCTGCCAGACGTTCTTCCAGGTAAGTTTCCATTTCCTTCGCAGAAACTTTCCCGTCGTCGTTAGCGTCTGCAGCTCCGTAACCGATTGCCAGATTTGGGTCCGGTTCGCCGCTCATACCAGCATGGCCTGCGTCGGTGCCGTCGTCGGCTCCCACCACATCGCTTAGCTTCGCGGACGTCGCCTCGTCGAGATGCAATTTTTCCGCGAGCAATTTGAAAAGCACTCGGCCGTGAGCATCGGTAGAGAGCACTTTGCCATCTCTATCAAGCAACACGGCTGTGGGGAATGACCTGATTCCAACCTGATCAACAATGCCACCTTTGTCTGAAGTATCGATGATGTTTTGCCATGGCAATGGGGTCTTCTTGAAGAACCGTTTGACCGCAGCTTTGTCATCAAGGGCAATGCCGAGGATGTCAAATTCTCTTCCCTTCAACGTTTCCTGAATCTCTTTCAGCTCAGGCAGCCCAGCGACACAGGGGCCGCACCATGTTCCCCAGAAATCGACAAGTAAAAGTTTGCCTCGGTAGTCTTTCAGAGTCACTTTTTCACCGGAAAGCGTGGTTCCGCCGAAGTCTTCGCTCTCCAGCAAATTGGTGTTCAATCTGGATGCACCCGTTCCGCTACCACCACCGTGTCCGTCACCACTTTTCCCAACGATTTCGCTCAGCTTTTTAGCAGTGGCTTCATCAAGTTCCAGACGTTTCACCAGCTCGCTCGCTAGGTCCCGTCCATGCAGGTTGGCGGAAATCACTTTTCCGGATTTGTCCAGCAATACCGTCGTCGGAAACCCCATGACGCCGACCTGATCGGCGATGCCACCCTGTTCTTTGTCGTCAACAATGTTCTTCCACGGCAATGGCTGCTTTTTGAAGAAGCGTTCTAGTGCCCCTTTTTCGTCGACAGCAATGCCGACAACTTCAAAGCCTTTGGAGTTCAGCAATCCGTGGAGCTCTTGCATTTCAGGCAGAGAGTCAACACAGGGGCCACACCATGTTCCCCAGAAATCGAGCAAAACAACTTTACCGCGGTAATCCTGCAGAATGACCTTTTCGCCATCCAAAGTGCTTCCGCCGAATTCAGCACTCTCCAGAACTTCTGTGTCGAGTTGTTCGACATAGCCTTCCATGTCCATGTCACCCATGGCGGCGTCCATACGTTCGTCGTCCCAGCCACTGAACTTCCAGACATCGCCAGCTTTGCGGAACTTAAGAAAGAACGAGAAGGTTTCATCTGGCTTTCCGTTGCCACCTAGCATCTCCGGTTTAATTGGCATGACTTCAACTGTGATGTCTTCATCGCCCACGATTGTTCTTTTGACTTTCCCAGCAAACGGACTGACGCTCATCGTCGTTTCCTGAGTGGCCTTGAAGGCGGCCTCTTCCTCTTTGGCCAGTCGTTCAAGAGCCGCCACCATTTCCTCAGTGGTCTTAAAAGGAGCCGTGAAGCGTTTCTCCATCAACTCTTGATTGTCGTAGTCGAAAGCGTCGTCAGCAAACTGATCAAACCTGTGCTCCTTCAGGATGGGCAGCATCAACTCCGGCGATTCGACATCCGCAGCAAGCGCCAGTGCATTCCACAGGCTGTCTGCCAGGTGCAACGTCAATGCCTCCGGAGTCATCAGCCTGGCGGCCGATTTGAAGTCTTTGTCTTCGAGCAGTTTCGAAAGTTTAGCGAGCGACTCTCGAATCGAGGCTTCGTCTTCGGCGGAAGCGGGTTTGTCTTCGGCCTTCTCGGAGTCCCCCGAATCCCCTCTGACGTCGCCAGTCGCGGCGGACTGGCTCGGTTCTCTCTTTTGTGCCGGTTCCTGCTGAGCCACCACGGTCTCAGCATTGCCGCACCCCACATTGACGAACGCGAGCGAAAGGCTGAGCAGCGCTAACTGAAAACTAGTTCTCTTCGACATGATTTAAAATCCCTGTTTGAAACCCAGACTGCGGGGCGATGAATCTGAGGCACGGCCCGCAACCGGTAGCCGTCCCCCCACGGGACTCGCGACAAAGAGATGCCACGTCCATCACGGAATTTGCCGTGCACAAAGAAAATGCAGGGTCCAACGACCTGGGAATCTATCGCTTTCCTCGGGCGAACCCGCCTACAAGCCTGCCATGCGTTGTTTGCCCGGGTAGCACCAACATCCCGGCCAATTCAATGTTCTAACATCTATTCGTGGAGAACTTTGCCGCGGGTACGCCCCAATCGGAAAAGATGCCGGCTTTGCGGCAACATTGTGCATAATCTCAGGCAAGTGGATGTCCGCAACATCAACAAGCCCAACCATGGCTACGATTGGGCTTTCGAAGCAAGCACATTCGTCAACGATCAAATCGACACGCGTGACTACCGCCCGTTGCTGGATTACGCCAAACACGGTCGCGCGATGCAGTTGGCGATCCCAACACCGGACCATTACCTGCCGCTGCTGTACGAGCTGGCATTGAATCACGATCCCGAAAAAATGACGCGATTCAATGACGAACTTATTGGAGGAAGCATCAGCATGACTTCGTTTAAGGTCGCAGGTTGATGCCCCAGCAAAGCAAACAAACCACGGAAACGCAGAGCTCGGTTTCGGGGCTTGAAGATGAAACCGGAATGAAATCCAGTTTTAAAATGCTGGAACGTGAAGTCAGCCTCAACCTGGCTCGCAGTTACGCATTCATTACTGGTCCATTTGACGAACTCTTCGGCCAGCACGGAATCACTCCGATACAGTACAACGTCCTGAGAATTCTTCGCGGGCACGGGACTCCGGTTTCTGTCGGCCAGATTCGCGACGAATTGGTCACCGGTCATCCGGATGTTCCCCGGTTGGTCGACCGACTTTT
>JBCBOO010000212.1:0-11768 GCA_039821235.1 Planctomycetota bacterium | reverse complement strand
CACCATCCTCGCCGCCGATAAGCCGTAACCAAACGTCAACGGCACGGCTCAATGCTGCGCATACTTTGGACAGCTACGTTTCGGATGGGTTGGGAGTCAACGACTGGCCTTGGAAGGTCGGTGTGCTGCTCTTCGGAGCAACTAAAATCCTTGCGAAAGGCGCGGGGGTTAACGCAAGCGGTTCTGGCTTCAACTGCAGGCTACAGTGAACGGCTCATTCGGAAGCTCGAATCAGGCCAAGCGGTTCATCCCGACACGGTCGAGATCGTGGCTGAAGCACTTTCGGAGAAGGGTCCGAGGGTGCATCCAGAGGATCTACTGACCTCGCCGCGGCAGGTCGCCCAGGCTTGGGTCGATGCCTACCGAGAGCTAGAAGGTCGTTTGGTTGAACAGTACAGAGTAATGCTTGACGAAACAGTCGAGTGCTTTGTTGCTGGAGACCCCGAAGAAATTCCGATCGCCGGTACTTGGTATGGTATCGATGGCTTCAGCGACCTCTGGCAGGCTTTTTTTTCTGCTTTTGACCGTCCGTGTAAGGAAACCTACCAGCCCACGATCATGGTGGAAGGTCAAACAGCCATCTCACAGGGCTTTGAAAAAATACGAATTCGCGGGACAGATATCCTTGGCAGCAGTTGGGTGGTGATGAAGTTTGAAGTAGTGCGTGGCAAAGCTGTCCGAATTTCGGATTTATTCGATACGAGTGCCACGGAAGTGGCGATCGCCGAGGGGCGTGGAACGAAAACGGCATAGCAGCGGTCTTGTGTCGTACCGCTAGGGTCGGTGGTTTTTGAGTTGGGCTTTTTGCCAATGCTTCCAATCTCTTCCGTCGTACCAACGCGGAGCCGAGAGTCCTTTCTCCCATTCTTCGATCGACTTTAACATGGCTCGAGTTCGATCGGGGTTCTGTTTCGCCACGTTGGTTTGCTCGGTCGGGTCGTTTTCCAGGTGGATCAAAATTGGGTCCGCGAGTAGCCCGCGTTCTTGCTGGAGTGGATCGTCGGCGACGCGTATCAGTTTCCAAGGTCCCTGACGAACGGCCGAAATCCTCCAGAATCTCCAAAAGAGCGATTCATGTGGCGGACCGCTACGCTTGCCAGTCAAGAACGGCAGTAAGTTCACGCCGTCCGTGTCTGGTAAGGACGCCGACTTTGGCACTGATTCGGACTCCGTCGCGGCCGCAAAGAAAGTCGGCATCAAGTCCATGGCGGAAACCGGCGACTCGTAGCGGGTACCTTTGGCTAACACTTCTGGCAAAGACACGATCATGGGAACTCGAATCCCGCCTTCCCAATACGTTCCTTTCGCCCCTCGCAAGCGACCATTGTCGTGAGCTTTGCCGGGCGTTCCACCGTTGTCGTTCAGGAAAACGATCAACGTCTGATCGCGGATCTTGAGTTCCTCCAGACGGTCCAGGATCCGACCAATATTGTCGTCCATGGACTTGGTCATGGCGGCGACCTTGTGTCGCACTTCTGGCTCAAAGCCTTGAGTATTATCCAAGTCGGATGGCTTGGCTTCAAATGGTGAGTGCACCGCGTTGTAGGCCAGGTAAACGAACGCGGGATCCCCCGAGGCATGCGACGCCTCCAAAAAATCAATCGCCGCATCCGTCAACTGATCCGTCAAGTAAGTGATCGTCTTCGTCTCGTCGACTGGTAGGCTGTCCTCTCGAATTGCGTGCCCGCGGGATGGTTTCTCCAGCGGCCAATAGGTTCGCGAGCCACCGAGAAAACCGTAGAAGCGATCGAATCCACGCTCGTTCGGGTGATAGCGATCGATCTCACCAAGGTGCCACTTTCCAATCGCCATGGTGCGATAGCCGCATGACTTCAACATGGTGCCGAGCGTTTTCTGTTGGACATCCAAACCAAGGTCCTCTTTCGTGAACCCGGGTGTGGGAATCGTCGGAACGTTGCACTCGGCGCCAAAACGCTGCTGATAACGACCGCTCATCAAACCCATTCGCGAGGGCGTGCAGGTCGATGCGGTGACGTAAGCCTGGGTGCAAACGATCCCGGATTCGGCAAGGCGATCGAGATGAGGCGTCGACGGACCGGGGACATCCCCTGCGGCAAAACGGGTGAATCCAAAATCGGAGTAACCGGCGTCGTCGGACAGAATGACAAGGATGTGGGGCTGCCGTGGCGGAGTGTCAGCGCTGGCACGTGAGGCAAACAAAGCAGCGATCATCGCAATGGCAACAGCGAAGCGTCGGATCATGAATCTTGGTTCCTATTTAGGTTTGCTCATCATCAAACGGTAGTTACCGCTCCCGAGTAAGTCATCAATTCGGGATCGCATTTCCGGCGTGACCTGGACTTTGAAACGATCGGCTCGAAGATGGACCAGTTCGCCTTCATTGAGCTTCATGCTGAAGAGCAGTTCTTGGTTGCCGGGATAGCCCCTTAGGATTTCTCTCAGTCGATGGATGGTTTGTTGGTCGTGCTTTGATTCATCCAAACGGATGCGCATTCCGTGCGTGTAACGGTTGTCAAGTTCTTCGAGCGGAATCAGTTCATCGACAATCAAGTTCGCTTCGTCGCCACCACCGCGACGATCCAGTTTGCCCCGGGCGAGCACCACCGCGTCCGGTTGGACCTTCTCACCGTGCTCGGCAAATTGACGTGGCCACATGATGCAGCGAATTCCGTTCTGCATGTCTTCGAGATCAAAGTTCGCATACTTTCCCGGCTGGCCTGGTTTGGGATTCTTCACGTGCGCGATCTTGATCGAGCTGATCATTCCACCGAGGACAAGTTCCGCGCGGTCGGGTAGATCACTCAGCGAATCGGTGGTGTGCGTACGAAACGTTGCGAGGCGGCCTTCAAATTCGGCTAGCGGGTGTGAGTCGATGTAGAACCCAAGCACCTCTTTTTCGTAACCAAGACGCTCTCGTTCCGGCCACTCATCCATGTCAGGCAAGTTGGCCGGTGTGCTCCCGGCGGTTTCGGTTTCTTCTTCGAAATCGCCGAACAAACTCGCTTGGCCGCTGCGTTTATCGGCTTGGACCGCCGCGCCGGCTTGCATGGCTTTTTCGATCACGGCGACCAATTGACTTCGCTTGGCACCGAAACAATCCATCGCTCCGGCCTTGATCAGCGTTTCGACCGCGGATTTGTTACAAGCGGCGGGATCCACGCGCTCGCAGAAGTCGTAGATGTCTTTGAAAGGTCCGTTCTTCTTTCGTTCCGCTTCGATGGACACGGCGGTCGAACCGCCACAGGATTTGATCGCGGAGAGTGCGAACGGGATCTTCCCGTCCAGGACACTGAAATCTGCGGCGGAATGGTTGACGCACGGAGGGATAACTTCGATCCCCATGCGATCACAGTCTTCCATGTGCTCAACGAGGGCATCCTTGCGCTTGAAATTGCGACCATCGATATCGCTCGATAACAGCGAGGCCATGAACTCGACGGGATAGTGCGCTTTCAAGTACGCGGTCTGGAACGCGACGAGTGCGTAGGCGGTACTGTGCGACTTGTTAAAACCATAGCCGGCAAATTTGACGATGAGATTCCAAATGTCTTCCGCATCCTTTTGCCCGAGTCCATTGGAGACCGCTCCCTTCAAAAACACCTCCTGGTTTTGCTGGATCAGAGCCTCTTTCTTTTTACTAATCGCTTTGATGCACGTGTACGCTTTCGCCAGCGGCACGCCACCCAAGCGGTTCAAGATCCGCATGACCTGTTCCTGGTAAACCATCACGCTGTTGGTTTCTTCCAGGATGTCCTTGAGCACCGGGTGTTTGTACTCGGGCGTCTGTCGGCCGTGCTTGATGTTCACATAGTCATCGACCATCCCGCCTTCCAGCGGCCCGGGACGATACAGTGCGGCCGTTGCGATGATGTCATGGAAACAGTCGGGCTTCATTCGCGTCAGGAGATCACGAATGCCGCCGGATTCCAATTGAAAGACCCCCTTTGTCTCGCCTCGCTGCAGAAGCGCGTACGAGGCTTTGTCGTCGAGCGGAAACTTCAGCGGGTCAACGTCTTTCCCCGTCGTTTGTTTAATGAACTGCACGCTACGGCTGAGCATGGTCAGGTTACGAAGCCCCAAGAAATCCATCTTGAGCAGACCGCTTGCTTCGACGTCATTCATCGACCACTGGGTGATGACGTCCTGCTTGCCGGGCACACGTGTCAGGGGCACGTACTCAGAAAGAGGCTTGTCCGCGATGACCACCGCGGCCGCGTGCGTGCCAACGTTCCGCGCCAGACTTCGATCTTCATCGCGAGATCCAAGAGCTCGCGGATTTCCGCATCGCCGTCGTAAGTCTGCTTGAGCTCGGCGCTCTTTTGAAGCGACTTCTTGATCGTGATCTTGAGCTCATCGGGAACCATTTCCGTGATTTGGTTCACACGGGCCAGCGGAATCCCGAGTGCACGACCGACGTCTTTGATTGCCGCACGAGCCGCCAGAGTTCCGAACGTCCCGATCTGGCAGACATTTTCACTGCCGTACCGTTCCTTGACGTAATCGATGACTTCGCCACGACGTTCTTTTTCAAAATCAATGTCGATATCAGGTGGCTCGGTACGACTCTCGTCGAGAAACCGCTCGAATAGCAAGTCGTACCGAAGCGGACAAACGTGTGACAGGTAAAGCGCGTAGCAAACGATTGCCCCCACGCCGCTTCCCCGAGCTGTCGCCGAGATTCCTTTCTCTCGCGCATGGACGACGAAGTCCCAGACGATCAAGAAATACGTCGGGTAGTTCAGTGTCTCGATCACGCCGAGTTCGCGATCAAGACGATCCATTACCTCCTGTGACAGTTTGCCGTCGATGATACGTTCGTCGTCGCCTTCGTATCGTTCCAGCAAGCCTTCGATGCAGAGTTCCCGAAGGTAGTCGATTGGCTTCTTTTGTTCAGGGCACTCGAACTTGGGAAAGTAGTACTTGCCGAGTTCCAGGTCGATGTCGACGGAGTTGGCGATTTCTTGGCTACGAGCACAAAAGTCCTCCACGCCTTGAAAGTTCTCATACATCTGTTCCGGACTGCGGAGGAAGAACTGATCGTTCTCCATCTTCATTCGCGACGTGTCCGTCCGGAATCGACCGGTGTTGATGCACAGCATGATGTCCTGAGCTTCCGCGTCTTCCTGATTGACGTAGTGGCAATCACTGGTGGCGACGACCGGAAGCCCCATTTTTTGTGCGATGTCAACGGCGCCTTCGAGCTGGAGCTGTTGAATCTCCAGACCGTTGTTCATGACTTCGACGAAGTAGCGATCGCCAAAGAGGTTGTGGAACCAACCGGCGATCTCCATCGCTTCTTTCACGTACTCGTCCCCGTCACCGCGTTTCATAACGGCGCGGCTGAATTCACTGCTGACACAACCCGACAAACAGATGATGCCTTCGTTGAAGGCTTCAAGGATTTCTTTGTCGATTCGCGGCTTGAAGTAAAAACCTTCCAGGGAGGCCGCACTTGCAAGCTTGATCAGGTTCTTGAAGCCTTGCCGGTTCTTGGCGAGCAACGTCAGGTGATAGCTGGCTTCTTTACTGCGCGAGGCACCTCCCTTCTCAAAACGACTTCCCGGCGCGATGTAGGCTTCATAACCAATGATCGGATTGATACCCGCGCCCTTGGCCGCACGGTAGAACTCGAGGGCCCCGTGCAAGTTGCCGTGATCGGTGAGCGCCAACGCATTCATGCCGTGGTCGGCAGCGCGATTGACCAGCCGATTGATATCGCCCGCGCCGTCGAGCAAGCTGTAGTGACTGTGGCAGTGAAGGTGGACGAACGGGGGTGCGGAGGTGGAAATAACGTCAGACATCGGGATGCGGGGTTTCCACGAAAGGAGCAAAACGAAAGCAGAGAGCAGCCCGAACCAAGTTGCTCGCCGGGAGGGTCAGACGCGACGTTGAGTCGCTGCTTGCCACTGACAAATCTGGATCGCGTCGGCCGCCACTCGACCGTCCAAACGCGGGTCAAGTTTGCCACTCGAAACGCTTGTCGACGCGGCGTCAATTTCTGCGACGAAACTGGAAACGGGGTCGCCGTCTCCTGCTTCGGGGCGTTCGATTCGGCCGTCTTGGTGCAAAATCACCAACGGGATCGTTGCGGTCGTTTCGTCGGCGTAGGCGGCAAACTCGAATTGCACGGTTGCCTTTTCAAAAGTAACTTCAAAACCATGCGTGAATCCACGCGCGGGCGAATCTGTGACGCCACCCCCGATCGAGACCGATGTGGGCTCGGAATAGTGAAAGAGCGACTCATAAAATTTCGGGGTTCCATCCTTCCACAGGCACTCACTTGTTACCGACTCGGGCATTCCGAATAGCAAGCGGACGAGATGGGCGTCATGAACATTCAAGTCGATCAGTGGTCCACCGGCGCTTCCCGGGTCGTAAAAATCTGGAATCCAGTCGGGTGGTGAAATGATGCGTTTAAAACGTCCCGCGATCGGCCGCCCATAACGCCCGTCCGACGCCGCCTCAACAAGCAAATCAAATCCGGGCATAAAAGGCAGCACATGAGCCACCATCAGATCTCCCGGGCGACCCAGCTCCGCAAGCCGATTGGCTTCCGCCGCGTTGAGTGCAAGCGGTTTTTCACAAAGTACTTTCTTTCCGGCCGCCAACGATTTCACAATCGCCTCGGCGTGCAGATTCGGCGGCAAGCAGATGTCGACCACATCGACGTTGTCGCATTCCAGCATTTCGTCCAGGGAGGCAAATGCGGACAGCGAATCCATTGGGATCACATCGCCGGGCGGACCAAAGTTTCCTTGAATTCCGCGCCAGTCTCCTTGACGCTTGCTCTCATTTCGGCTGCAAAATGCAACCAGCTCGGCAACCCGACTCCGTTGGTATGCCAAATAGTGGATCCAGCCCATGAATCCGACGCCAACGATTCCTACTCGCATCGCAACTGATCCAACTCTTCCCAAAGGATATTCCTCATGACGGCGACCAGACTAACACGTTTTACCCTCGCCTGCACTGCGGCACTTCTCACGCTCGGGATCGTTCCGCAATCGCCTGCACAGGACACCATTGCGGTCCCTGGTGCCTGGCCACAATGGCGCGGTCCGCAAGCCAATCAGCACGCCGCCGAAAATGTAAAACTGCCTCGAAAATGGGACCTGGCAACGGGAGAAGGCATTCGGTGGAAGTCCAAACTACCCGGCCGAGGGCACTCAACCCCCATCGTGACGCCGTACGGTATCTATCTGACGACCGCCGATAACGATGCAGGGACCCAGTCGGTTCTACACGTCGAAACGGAAACCGGACGGTTGCTGAATGAATGGGAGCTGCATCGAGGCGGACTTCCACGCGAAATTCACCCCAACAATTCGCATGCCTCGTCTTCGATGGCTTTCGATGGCCGGAACCTGTTCGCGAGCTTTTACACCAACGACGCCATTTACGTCACCTCGCTTTCGCCGGACGGAAGCCAACGCTGGCAAAAACGTGTGTGCACGTTTACACCCTCCAAATACAAGTTCGGCTTTGGTGCGAGCCCGATCATCGAAGAAGACTTCGTGATCATTGCGGCGGAATACGATGGTGCGGAAAGCGGAATCTACGCGCTCGATCGCATCTCAGGGAAAACCGTTTGGAAGATTGACCGACCAGCCAACCTGAACTTTGCCTCGCCCATCGTTGCAACCATCGCCGGACGCCGGCAGTTGCTGATCGGCGGAGCCGGACAATTCGCGTCTTACGATCCCACAAACGGAAAACGACTTTGGAAGGTTGATACGACCACCGAAGCGGTTTGTGGAACCGTCGCCTGGGACGATCGCTATGTCATGGTCAGCGGAGGCTTTCCTCAAGCGGGCACCTGGTGTGTGACCGCAGACGGGCGTGAACAGTTAGTGTGGAGCAACCGCATCAAGTGCTACGAACAGTCATTGCTGACGATCAAGAATTATGTTTTTGGCATCGCCGATCGAGGCGTTGCGTATTGCTGGCGGACAAGAGACGGGAACGAAATGTGGAAGCAACGTTTGTTTGGCGGCGGCATCAGCGCCTCACCGCTGTTGGCAGACGGTCATGTTGTCGTCGCAACCGAACGTGGCGAAGTCTTTGTCTTTGTTGCATCTCCCGATCGCTTTGAGCCGATCGCCAAAATACAAACGGGAAACTCAATTTTCGCGTCGCCGATCGCGGTCGAAAACCGTCTGTACATTCGAACCGGTGTTTATGAGTCCGGTGGTAGACAAGAGTATCTCGTTGCGATCGAAGATTGATTTGACTTGTCTCGGGTGTCTACCCAAGTGACAAATTGACGAAGGGACGTATTTCCCACGAAACGTGATGACCAAAGGCAATCGAGTGATTCTAACTGGCTCGGTTGTTTTCTTTCGACGATCCAACGCAAGGATTCGCCGCGAACAAGTTCCGTTCTCACTTCGGACGGGACAACAAGAACGCAACGTTCGAGCGGCGAGTCCCACGGATCGATATGGCTTCCATTGCAACGAAGGATCGCACTAAGTCATCCCTGAGCACGATCGCAAGGTCGTCGCCACAGCTTGGCAGTTTGGCTTGTGGGATTTTATTGCTCGCATTTCTGCCGACGCTTTCGCGGGCCGCAGTGGCTTGGTCGAGCAACTTGGATTATTCGCATGGTTTTATTGTGCCGCTGTTTTCCGTTTGGTACGGCTGGCAAAAAAGGGACCTGATCCGAGCTTCCATCGCACAGAGGCAATCCAAGGTATCCGTGCTGGGCGGCTGTGCACTCATTCTGCTCGGGTTCATGGCAGTTGTGCTCGGCATGTTCTCGCGAGTCGTTGCGGTGGAGGTTACCGGTTTGGTATCGGCCAGCTGGGGGATCGCTTGGCTCGCTGGCGGTGGTGCCTGCGTCCGAGCCATTTGGCCGGCCCTGCTCTCGCTGTTCTTCATGGTGCCAATCCCGGGATTGTTAATCGATCCGATTCGTGAACAGTTGCAATCCATTTCGACGACCGTGGGCGTGTTTCTGCTGCAGACGGTGGGGGTTGCGGCACAGCGTGCGGGGACCGTGATCCAGTTGGCGGACGCGGAGGTCGGCGTTGCGGAGGCGTGTTCCGGATTGCGAATTCTTGTCTCGCTATTCGCGGTGGTCTTTTCGGTCGCGGTGACGATCCGACGTCCAACGGTCGAAAAGATTGCGTTGGTCGCGATGGCCCTACCGATCGCGATCTTGATCAATGCGATCCGCATCGCCGTGGTTGCCGCGACCGTCCAGTACCAGCCGGCCTGGGAATCCAACGTTCACGATCTTGCGGGGTTGCTGATGATCATTCTCGCCATTGGGCTGGTCTCACTGCAACTGCGCTTCATGAAGGTGTTGTTTGACGATTCCAGCGGTGAGAAACGCAACCTGCATGGCTCGTTCTAGTTTGGCTCGTTCTAACTTTGCGTGACGGAAACACAGCGGCTTAGGAACTCATGGATCAAACCGAGACACTGACCGAAAAACCGAAAGTCGAAATCGTACCGATCGAGGAGGCATTTCGCACCGAAGCCGTCCTCGACGGCGCTGCGGTGACCGATGAAGAACCCGCCTTTGACGTCAGTGTGGTGTGGCACTCGATTCGTCGACGATGGCCGTCAGCCATTTTGCTGGGTTTGTGCTTCGGTCCGATCCTCGCCTTCACGGTCTTCAAGCTGATCCAGCCTCCCGCAGGAGCCGTCGCCTACTTGCAAATCGATGCCGTCGATGCACCGCTGGCCTTTCACACGGCCGATCAAGTCGGAGGGGGACGCAACGCCTTTGATCTGTTCAAAAACACGCAACGCCAATTGATGCGAACGCCATTGGTGCTTAATGCCGTCCTGGCCGACAACCGTGTCAAATCGCTGCCGATTCTCGAGGAACTCGCGGATCCACAAGCTTGGATCAAGGACGGCCTCGACATTGAGTTCCCCGGGCGTGGCGAAGTGATGTCGATCACTTTCCTGTCCGACAGTAACGCCACGTCGATTGCGGTTGTCGACGCGATCATCACAGCCTACATGAAAGAAGCGGGTGACGACAATGCGAACGAAAGACGGGCGCGACTCAAACGTCTTGAAGACGTGTATGCGAATACGGATGCCAAGGTTCGCAAACGTCGCGCCGCGATCCTTGACCTCGCAGACTCGCTCGGGACAGGTGACTCGCAATCGCTGAGCATGGCACAGCAACTGTCGATTCAACGTTATGGCCAAATTCAGACGCAACTCGGTACGTTGAAATTCGACTGGCTACGTGGCCGCGGAGAAGTTGAGACGCTCAAGTTGCGCCGCGACAAACTTCTGGCAATGCAAGAGCGGCTTCAGTCCGGGCTCGATGACTCCCTCGCTTCCGCTTCCTCCGCTCTGGAATCCCCAGCAACCTCCCCCGCCGAGGACACTCAACTCGCAACGCTGACTACCTCAGACGATGATCGGGGGAGCGATGACTTGGGGGACAATGTTGGGCTGACCGCTCTGCAGGATGATGATGGTACCGCCGCAGCGGATCAAGCCGCGTTCTCATCTGATCTCAATGACAGCTCGGCGCGTTGGGAGCTGACGGAGGTCGAAAAGTCCGCGGTTCTCTCGAACGATCGCATCTACCAACAGTTGTACACCGAAGCACGGCAGATCAAAGATGAAATTGATCTGTATCGAACGCAATACGGCGAAGGAATGTTGCAGCACAAACGGAGTCGGCTCGAGCGTTTGACGTTGGAATTGAACAAACGCCGCGAGGAAGCGATCACGATTGCCACCGACAGCCATCGCAAACAAATGGGGCTGAACGAAGACGAATCACTCGCGCATCTCTCGCCCGAACAGCGTAAAGTGGCGCTGAAAATCAAGGCACTGAGCGAGAAGCTTGCGGAGAACCAGCAAGCGATTCTGGATCGTCAAATCAGCAATGGCATCTTGGAGCAGCAAGTCGAACGCATCGAACAGGATTTGCAGGAACTGGAAGCAGAAACGAAACAGCTCGGACGTTCCTCCGTCGAGTTGGAGATGATGCGTCTGGAAGTCGCGTCACTCGGCGAAGTCCTGAATCGACTTGCCAGTGAGATGGAACGCACGAATATCGAAATGCGAAGCTCGTCGCGAGTCAAAGTCCTCTCCTATGCGTCCAAGCTCGCCAGTCACGATTTTAAGAAAACGCTGCTGACGGCATCCGCCGCCGGTCTGGTCGGATTGTGTTTTCCGTTCATTGGTTTGGTGGGGCTGGACCTTAGTTCCAAGCTCGTGAATGATCCCAAGACGATCAGTCGTGAGATTAGCGTCCCGGTCTTAGGAAGTGTTCCACGCGAAAACCGCTTGTACCGCGTGTTTGAAAAAGAACGGCTCGCGGAGGGGCCTTTCGGAAACTCCGTCGGTTCGATCGTGGCGATCCTCGTCAACCGCGCTCGCTGTTGTGATTTCAATACGATCATGGTCAGCAGTGCAATGCCCGGCGAAGGCAAGAGCACGCTTTCCCATAGTCTCTGGCGTGGCCTCTCCGAAGCAAATTACAACGTCGTTATCGTGGACTTTGACCTCCGTCACCCCGCGCTCCACCATGACTTGGGTGTCGAGGTCGGCAGCGGACTCGGTGACATTCTGGTGGGTGATGCAAATATCGACGAATGCTTGCATCGGCACACCGACAAACGAGCTTATCTGACGGCCGGGTCTCCGCATCGCGTCAACTTGGCGGCTGCAGCGCAGGACATGTTGCCCCAGCTGTTCAATGAACTTCGCAGTCGATTTGACTTTGTGATCGTGGACACCGCGCCGATTCTCCCCGTCGTCGATACTCGGATCATCGGCGAATACGTGGACGGCTGTGTGCTTTC
>JBCBOO010000211.1:0-11774 GCA_039821235.1 Planctomycetota bacterium | reverse complement strand
ATCTGAAGAGCCGAAATGGAACCTTGATCAATGGAGAGCGAATCGATCCGGATGTCCCGCGGCAGCTCGCCCATCACGACATCTTGCAGATCGGAAAATACGCGTTCCGAATTTCGATTCGCGACGCCAGAACCAAGAAACCGCACGAGCCGTTCCCGGTCGATCTATCAACGCTCTCGGGAGCGCCGATGCCTGACGAAGAGCAGATCCCCGGCATCAGGGGCTTGCTGAGCGAGCTTGATGACCTGGCTTCGAAACTTTCGCCGTCAGGGAGTGACGACGAGGCTGATCGCCCTTCGTCTTCGACCACGCTCGGCGTCAAGCAAATTTCCGCGACCAGCGAAACCGATTCCGCCGTGTCGTCTCCCAAGCAAGAAGAAGACGAAGAAGCGGCTTCCGAGGAGACGGTTCTGGTCGTCAAGTCGTCGGAAAAAGACGAGGAACCTGCCTCGGACGAAGACGAAGAGTCCGACACCCCCGACTCAACAAAGCTGCCAAAGCACTTGCTGCCGAAGGGGCCAAAGGATTCTCAGGATGCCGCGACCAAGGCGCTCAAGAACATGTTTGTGCGTTAGCGAGAAGGCCGTATCAACGGTGTCCATCGCGATTTCTTTAGATCTGACGGGTCGACTCCGACGCCAAACGGTTGTGCCAGGAAAATTGCACGGGCTTGAGGGGGGACACCGGTTCGTCCCATAATCCGTTCGGCCGCCGGGAACGATGCCCGGCCTCCGATCGGATGATTCTCAACGCTAGGGTGCTTTCATGTTTGATATCGCGACTTGGGACGGCTTGTATCAAGCGATTGGTTCGCCTTGCTGGAGTTCGGCACTTGGCCTTCTCCCGGATGCCAGCCCGAATGCCGAAGAAGTGATTGAGACCGCATCGGGAAAGGCGGAGTCGCTGCTCAGCGTGGGTGGCATCATGACGCTGGGGATGTTGATTTTGCTTCAAGCCGTCCTCGGCTTCGACAACCTGCTCTACATCTCGATCGAAAGCAAGCGGGTCGAGGAGTCCAAGCAGTCGATGGTGCGAAAATGGGGCATCGGGCTCGCGATCGTTTTCCGCATCGTCTTGTTATTTGTCGTGGTCAAGCTGATCGCGCTCCTTCAAGAACCATTCCTCAACTTTGTCTCCAAACCGCTGGAAATGCATGTCTCTGGTCACAGCCTAATTGTGATCGGAGGTGGTGCGTTCATCTTGTGGACGGCCATCAAGGAAATCTATCACCTGCTGGCCATTCACGACGTCGAGCACGATGGGTCGGGCGGCAAGAAAGCAACCAGCTCCGTGCAACGGGCGATCGGTTTGATCGTGACCATGAACTTGGTGTTCTCATTCGATTCGATCCTGAGCGCGATGGCACTCACCAAGTCGTTTGAGATCATGGCGTTCGCGATCGTGCTCAGCGGCCTGCTGATGATTTGGTTAGCCGATCACGTCGCCGAGTTCCTGAAACGAAATCGGATGTACGAAGTCCTCGGCCTGTTTATCCTTTTCATCGTCGGCATCATGTTGGTAAGCGAAGGGGGGCACTTGGCGGACGTGCAACTCTTCGGATACCACGTCACACCGATGGCCAAGTCCACTTTTTACTTCGTACTCATCGTTCTGATCATCGTCGACTTGGTACAAAGTCGCTATCAGAAAAAGCTCCTGGCCGAGCAACAGTATCTGCAAACAAAAGCTTCCTCCTAAACGCCGGCTTGATTCCCATGCGACCCATCCTCTCTTTCTGCGTCACCTTCGTCTGCATCATGGCAGTCAGTTCCCTCTCCGTGAATGCTGCGGACTCGGAGGAAAAAGTGCTCCGACACGCTGTTTTTTTCCAGTTCAAAGAGTCCTCGACTGCGGAGGAGATCAAGCAGGTGGAAGAGGCCTTTGCATCCCTGCCGAGCAAGATCGACGCGATCATTGATTTCCAATACGGCGTCAACAATTCACCCGAGGGTTTGGACGACGGGTTCACCCACTGCTTCTTGTTGACGTTTAAAGATGAAGCCGGACGTGAGACCTACCTTCCTCATCCGGCTCACCGAGAGTTCGGCAATGTGCTTCGGCCGCACATGAAAGCCGTCTTCGTTATTGACTATTGGGGCGTGAGCGACCAACCAAAGCTAAAGAAGCCACTTCAGCACGCGGTCTTTTTCAAGTTCAAATCCGATGCGGAACCGTCGGAAGTTCGCAAAGTCGAACAAGCCTTCGCAGCGCTGCCCAACAAGATCGATTCCATCAAAGCCTTTGAGTGGGGCATCAACAACAGCCCCGAATCACACGATGCGGGTTTCACTCATTGCTTCCTGGTGACCTTCGAGAATGAGAAAGGCCGTCAGACGTATCTTCCACACCCCGAGCACCTTGGGTTTGTCGATGTACTGCGGCCCGTGCTCGACAAAGTTCGCGTGCTCGATTTTCAGGCGACACGTCCCGAGTGAATGAAGCCTTTCGTTTCTCTTCCCCGGCCCTCGGCCTTTTCTTGTTGGATTTAGCATGCTTTACGCCGTCATCATGGCCGGTGGTAGTGGAACACGTTTCTGGCCCGCCAGTCGAAAGCTTCGGCCCAAGCAACTGTTGGCCCTCTCCGGCGAGCGGTCGATGATCCAAGCGACCAGTGATCGTCTCGCGTCGCTGGTCCCTCCCGATCGGCAATGGATTCTCACGAACCGAATCCTGATTGATCCCATCGCAGAACAACTCTCCAAACATCCGCGCGAGAATTTGGTGGGAGAACCGGCGAAGCGAGACACGGCGCCATGCATTGGTTTGGCGGCAGCACTCATTGCCGCGAAAGACCCCGAGGCGGTGATGGCCGTCATGCCATCGGACCATGTCATCTCGACGGATCAGCAGTTTTGCGACGCCCTTCGATTCGGCGAACAATTGGTCTTAGAGGCTCCCGAGCGAATCGTAACGTTCGGCATCAAACCCACCTACGCGGCTGAGTCTTTTGGCTACATCCAGAGAGGTGAACGGCTCGCCGAACAAGAAGGCACCGCGGCATTTGGCGTGGACCGCTTCCGTGAAAAACCGGATCAAGAGACCGCGGAGTCCTACCTCAAGAGTGGCGACTTCTACTGGAACAGCGGTATCTTTCTTTGGAAAGCAAAGACGATCCTCGATGCGTTGAAAGCCAATCAGCCCAAAATGTTCGAGCATATCCAGCGGATCAGCGATGCAATTGGAAGCAACGAATACGAAGCGGTACTTGACCGTGAATTTCAGGCCATCGAGGGAACGTCCATCGATTACGCCGTGATGGAAAATTACCCGCATGTCGCTGTGGTCGAAGCCCCGTTCAATTGGGACGATGTGGGCAGTTGGCAGTCACTCGGTCGGCTTCATCCAAGTGACGAAGACCAAAACACGGTGGTGGGCGATCATGTCGGAATCGATACAACCGGCTCAATCGTCTTCAGCGACCCCGACCACACGATCGTGACGATTGATGTCCATGATCTCATCGTGGTTCAAACCAAGGACGCCACCCTGGTTGCTCCCAAATCTGCCGAGGAACGTGTGCGTGAAGCAGTTAAGCAACTCGAGGCGACCGGGCGAATCAATCGTTTGTAGGGAGAGGATTGGCAGCAGTCCGATCCCAGGAATGCTTCTCAGCCAATTCGATTCGACAATTTGACGGCGCACGGGGCGAAATCGAGCTAGGTTTCCTAACAGCGGGAAAACCTCACCTCCGTTTTCGTAATTGCCCCTCCGTCATGTTTCCAATTCGACGACTTCACAACGATCGCGCCAACCGCGTTCCAGCCACCAACGCTGGGAAGCAAGACGCTTCTTCGCTCGGCCGTCAAGCACGTTTTCGCGGCCGACTTGGCAAGCGACGCCGTGGTGCGGCAACCGTTGAGTTTGCGATTTGTCTCCCAGCATTGATCGCATTAACGATCGGGACGATCGATCTTTGTTCGATGCTGTTTCTGAAGGAATCGATCACACTTGCTGCGTACGAAGGCGCACGGCGCGGCGTGGGTCGTGACCGAACGAACGCCGACGTGGTCGCACGAGTTCAAGAGTTTCTCGATGAAAGAAATATTTCGTACACGGGAAACCCCTGCGAATTCAGCTCACCTGACTTCACAACGGCCGACACGCTCGAAAACGTGACGGTCACGGTTTCCGTTCCCTGCGACGGCAACCTTCTGATCCCTTCCGTCCTGTTTGCCGGAGTGGAACTGTCAGCGGATGTGACGCTGCGGAAAGAATATCGCAATCTTTCAAACTAACCGGCTGAGTACTTCCCCCATCAATCCATCCGTGATGAACAAAACCCCCTCCAGGCCAATCCGCCGACGTCGGCGCCGAGATCGCCTCGGTGCAGCGGCCGTCGAATTCGCGATCTGCGCGAACATCTTTTTCATTTTGGTGTTCACGTGCATGGAATTCGCGCGGATGAACATGATTCGCAACCTGGCGCAGGATGCCGCTTATTTCGCGGCGCGGCATGCGATGGTTCCCGGCGCAACGGCGTCAGAGGCGGAAGCCAAGGCGGCCGAAGTGATGGGCATGATGACGAACAGCGGCTACGACGTGGATGTTTCTGCCCTCGACCGGGACAGTGAAAGCGTCACCGTGACGGTGACGGTGAACTTTGATGAAGTCGCACTTTTTGCACCGATGTTTCTTCCAAGTAAGACGATCGAAACAAGCGCACGGGTCTATACCGAACGATACGACGGGTTCTTCCGCATCGACTAGATGCCTTTTCTTCTCTTCCTTTCGTCCTTTGACGCGTAATTGACTTGAGTAGCACCATGATTCGAAACTGCAAGCTCCGAGGCTTTCGCCAAGCAACGTGCTGTCGCCTTCGCCGTGCAACACGCCGTCGCGGAACGGTGATGGCAATGACCGCTGTCGTGCTGCCCGTTCTCGCCATCCTGGCGGCGTTTGCCATCAACGCGGCTCACATGCAGCTGACTCGCACCGAACTTTCCATCGCGACCGATGCCTCCGCCCGAGCCGGTGGTCGGGCATTTAGTGAAATCCAGACAGTGGACTCCGCCATCGATGCGGCTGTCGCAACCGCTGCGATGAATGATGTCTACGGAGAACCACTGCGACTGCGCAGCGACGACAACTCGGGGGAAATCGAGTTCGGTTTGTCCTTCCAGTCGGGCGGTTTTGACAGTCGCTACAACTTCACTCCGATTCCAATTTCCGAAGTTCGAAACGGTACGGTTGCCAGCTCGATTCGAGTCAATGGGAACCGGGTCGCAGGTTCGCTTTCGGGTGACGTGCCCCTGATCATTCCGGGATTGCTCAACACAGACCGATTCGAAACGCAAGCTCAATCGGTTGCCATGCAGGTGGACCGAGACATCTCGTTGATCCTCGACCGCAGCGGTTCGATGACCGATGTCGCATTCAACTGGCAGTCGGGTGAAAGCCCTTGGTACCAGAGCACAAAAGACTGGGGCGTTAGCCAGGGAATGCTAAATCGCTGGTGGAACAATGGCTGGCGGTACTCCTACCGTAGCGGTTGGGATTCGGTCTCGTACCAGCAAGCTGTCTACGAAGACTTCTATGAGAAAGGCGTCGCCCCAACAACGCCATGGCAGGATCTCGTGGAAGCAGTCGACGCTTTCTTGGACGTCCTCGATACCACCAGCCAGGAAGAGCAGGTTTCGCTTGCGAGCTACTCCACCTCTGCGACCCTCGACACGCTTCTCGAGAAAGAGCACAGCGTTGTAAAAAATCGTGTCAAGTCATTGAACACCGGCGGCTGGACCGCGATCGGTCAAGGCATGCAGCAGGGTATCCAAGGACTGGCCGATGCTCGCGCGAGACCATTTGCCGCGAAAACGATGGTCGTCATGACAGATGGTGTTCAGAATCGCTCGCCATGGGCGGAAGATGTCGCCAGTGGGCTCGTCCAAAGTAACCTTCTGACCATCCACACCGTCACCTTCGGTACCGGCGCGAACCAACAGGACATGCGGGAAGTCGCCACGATTGGCGGCGGCAAGCACTACCATGCCGCTACCGGTGAAGACTTGATTCAGATCTTTGAAGAGATTGCGAACAACCTTCCAACAATGCTGACGGAATAGACATCCGACGGCTCCCACACCATTTCGATTGAGAGACTTTCCTGTGGCCGATTCCAAAAACGATCCAGCAGAATTTAATCGGCGTGCGTCGGATCAAACCGGCGGCGGCGCCGCGGGTGATCGCGTGGGCGGTCGGCGCAAGTCGGACAAGCATGCCGGTTTGCCTCGCAACAAGTACGCCAAGTTTGCCATTGCAGGTTCCTTTCTGTTTTCCCTCTCGCTGATTGCCTGGGCATTCACTTTGCCATTTCGCGGCGGAAGTGGAGTCAAGCGTGGTAGCGGACAACAAACCGTCGATGGAAAACTCGTGGCATTGGAGTACGAAGCTCGACTGGATGCCGAGGAGTACGTCAACTACACACGCCAGATCGACCAACGTTTGATGGAGCAGCTGCGACGTAAAAATGAGCTTGATCGGCAGGCACCGTCGGATGACGAATCGAATGAGGTCTGGGAGAAAACAGTTGCCAAGAAGAAACAGGAACTGGAGCAGCTTGTTGAATCAGCCGGCGAGGAAGGAATCGTTGACGGCACGATCGAGTCGGAACAGCAGCGGTATCTCGAGGAAGTCCTCTTGGACGCGCCCAAGTAACCTCAAGGATGTCTCTGTGATGAGGAAGATATGCTAGGCTGAGCGGGTATCGTTTTCCCGTTTCGCACCCGCCGCTCGGTGACTTTTGCATGACTTCCAAGCTTGCGTTCGGGGCCACAATCCAATTGGCATTCGTGGCTCTTTTTTGCTTCGTTGCCCCAAGGTGCTGGGGGGGCATGAGCAGTGAGAATGTGGTCATCGTCGTGAATGGTGATTCAGCCGTTTCACGCACGATCGCGAACCACTACATTCATCTGCGAGGAATTCCGACCCGGAACGTGATCGTTCTCAAGGATGTTCCGACGGGTGACCGAACGGATCTTGAGACATTCCGCGAATCGATTCTTCGACCACTGCTCGTTGCGATCGATCAGCGAGGCATTGCCCCGTTGGTACGAACCGTCGCATACTCGGCAGATTTTCCAACACAGGTTTCCGTGACGGAGCATCACAAGAAGGTCAGTGATGCATCGACCCGCAAGTACCAATCCGCGACCGCTTCGCTGACGGGGTTGACCTACTTTTATCGCTTGGTCTTGGCCGATAGTCCTGCGTACTTTTCCTTTGGTGCCAACCTCTACGCGCGTGGGAAGTTTGAAAGGCACTTTGCGAGCCCGTTCGGCGGCGATGCAAAAAAGGCCTTTGATAGTGCGGTCAACCTCCGCGACGAAGGGAAGCACGCGGAGGCTGCAGATGCCTTTCGCGCCCTTCACGAAGAATCGCCTTCGATTGCGTCGTATGCGATGCGTGCCGCAGAGTCCTACTCCGAGGCTGAGAACGATGACGCCGCGATTGAGATGATTCGATCAGCGGTGAAAGCGGGATGGTGGTCCAAGACTTACTTGGAGAAGACGGAAAGCTTGGCGAAGTATCTCGAGTCGGATTCGATCAAACCGTTGCTGCCGGTCTTGGACGGAAGCCCAATGACCGCCCAGGGCCCTGTTTCTTTCACGGCAACCGCTGGTTGGGCACTCAATGGGAGCGCCGTCCCCGCCGACAAGGCACTTCCGTATCTCTGCGCCTGCTCGCTGGCAGTCACCCATCCGAATGGTTCGACCTTGGGCGCCGCCGTTCGCATCTTAGAGCGAGCAAGTAAGTCCGACCGACAGTTTCCAAAGGGACGCTTCGAATTCACCGGCAGTAAAGATGTTCGCGCCAAGTGCCGCTTTCCCGCGGTCACCGATGCGCTCATTTATCTGCAGTCCAACGGATTTGAGACCAATGTCTTCCGAAAGCGAGTGCCGACGGGGGAAGGAGCCTTGATCGGATTGATGGCTGGAACGCCCAGTGCAAAGCTGATTAATCAGCCTTGGATCCTGGTTCGGGGTTCCATCGCGGATAACTTGACCAGTTACGGAGGTGCATTCAACACGGCATCTCAAACGAAACTGACGGAGTTTCTGTCCGCCGGCGCCGCAATGAGCAGTGGCGCCGTCGCGGAACCGTACTCGATCCCCGCAAAATTTCCGTCTCCGATGATGTACGGGTACTACGCGCAAGGGCTCTCCTCCATCGAGTCGTTCTACCAATCCATTCAGTCTCCCTACCAAATCCTGATCGTCGGAGATCCGCTCGCGCAGCCCTTTGCGAAGGCGCCCGATGAGCTGGTTGATATCAGTCTCGTAACTGAGGGCAAGAAACGGATTCGCATGACGCGGCGGTCGCTCGGCTTGGACGTGCCCAAGTCGATGACGCGATCCATCGAAATCTCCATCGAAGACAAGATTGCAAAGACAACGCCAGCAGTCCCCAATATTGATATCAACTGGCCCGAGCAGCTTTCGGGAGTCCATCGATTCCGCACAACGCTCGTGGGTCTGCACCGAACGGAACCACGAATTAGTTTCGTGAAAGAGATTGATGTAAAGGGAGAGCATCCCGCACCTTCCGCGGAAGTCATCGCACCGAGACAAACACCCATATCCAAGTCGGACGATGGGACATCCAGTTCAGGACTGCAAGTCAAACTCACTTGTTCGGGCGCTGATCGCATTGAGCTGCACCACCTTGGAAAACCAATTGCGACCGTCGACGGGGAAGAAGGAACGGTAAAGCTGAAGACGAAGGACCTGGGGGGCGGGCCGCTTCGTTTTCGTCCCTACGCGTTCTTCGGAGATCAGGCAGTCGCCGGTTTCACACTGGTTGAAGACCCCAACGAAGACTCTGACGAGTAGTTTCGTGAACCCGTTTTCTACGGCTCCCTGAATTCAATGGTGGTCGAAGCGCTATTCGGCCGCGATCCAATGCGTGACGTACGCTCGAATTTCAGCTGACACCGACTCGATGGACTGCGTGGCATCGACCACCAGCGTGTGCTTGCTCGAACGCGGTAATTCGCTGAGGTAGGTTTGACGAACCCGCTCCAAGTAAGCTTCACCCCTCGATTCCAAACGATCTTGCTCGCGGTCCTGAAGTCTCTCGAGCGCTCTTGCCGCCGGCATGTCCAGCAGAATAGTCAAGTCAGGCTGGACGCCGCCATTGGCAAGATTACCAAGTTGCCAAAGTAAGTCGGTCGGAACACCGCAGTCCACCGTTTCATCTTCGATGCTTTGATAGACGACGGTCGAAAGAAGAAAGCGATCCGAGATAATCGAGACGCCCTCGTCCAAGTGACGGCGAATGACGGACTCGACCATCTCGCAGCGGCTAGCCATGAACAACAGGGCTTCCGTGCGACGGTGAATGGCGAGGTCGCTATCGAGGAGCAACGCCCGAATCTGCCGCCCCACATCCGTTGATCCAGGGTCTTGCGTCGTGACAGAGGGACATTGGAGCTCCGACAGCAGCGAGGCGAGCGTTGCAATCTGCGTTGACTTGCCCGTCCCATCGATGCCGTCGATGCAAATGAAATGGCCTTTGGGGTATGTATTCACGCGTCATCATTTCCAGCGGTCAAAGTTGTCAGCAAGCAGGCTCGTCAGCGGCTTTTGGGCGCCATCGATCGGGCCCGGAAAAACGCCGGTCGCCGGGAGCTTATCGGAGCCTGAGACGTGCGCGAATGCCGTATTTTCGCTGTGCTGGCAGACCCTTGTTTCGCCCTGCAAGACCACCTGAGCAAATGGATTCGCCTGGAACCTGAGCGAGTCAAACCAATCACTGGATGCATTCTGGAAGATTATGCTTGATTAATGTCGCTCAAAGGGGTAGATTCCCACCCTTCCAGCCCTGAAGTTCGGACACTCAACGGTAGGAGCGGCTGATGAACGGCAGCAGTCTCATTCAATTCACACGATCTTGCCCCACCTGCGGGCGACGGATCCGGATTCGTGGAACGATGCTTGGCAAGACGGTCGCGTGCGGTCACTGCAACGCGGAGTTCATCGCGACGACGTGTGACGATTCGGCGGTGACGCTGGACGTGGCCGATCAATTGCTGAGTCAAGCGGTCACGGATCAATCACCGTCAGCGAAACTCTCAATGCGGCTCGACCTGCCATCGAGCAACACGACGCCTTGACCAGAGGAGTTGGCTGATCCGTCGTCGCCCGACGGTCGCAACCGAGACGGCTACCGTTCCAGGACGCAGGGGCAACGTCCTGGGACGGCGAGCATCAGAGGACGACTGGAACTTGCATGCCGTCGTAGGCAAGCTCAATTCCGTCCGGTAGCCATGCGTTGGCCTTGGCGTAGTCCAACTGGTGACCGGTATGCGTCAGCAGCGTTTGTGTTGCACCCACCTGACTCGCGATGTCGATGGCTTCGTCGAGATTGAAGTGAGTCGGATGAGGCTCTTGGCGGAGGGCGCCGACCACAAATGTCTTGACGCCACGCAATCGCTCAATTGATTGTTCGGGGATATGGTTTGTATCGGTGCAATAAGCGAAATCGCCGATCCGAAATCCGAAGACGTCGAAGTAGGGACCGTGCTTCATCGGAATCGGCGTAACTTCGCAGCCCAAAACTTCGAACGGCTGCTCATCAATCCGTGCGAACTCGAGTTTTGGCGTCGCTCCAGGATGGGTGTCATCCCGATCGGAGAACGCGTAGGCGTAAGCACGTCGAATTGTCTTTTCAACAGTTTCGGTGCAGTGCAGTGGGACTGCATGGCCGAGTCGAAACGGCATCAGCCGAAGATCGTCGAGTCCGAAGATGTGATCGGCATGTTCGTGCGTGTACAGAACGGCGTGCACGAGACGAATTCGCTCACGCAGCAACTGCATGCGAAGATCCGGAGGCGTATCGACCAAGACCGTCCCACGCGGCGTGCGCACCGTGATCGCGCAACGACTCCGCTGGTTACGGGGCTCGTTGCTCTGGCAAACTTCGCAATCGCAGCCGATCGCAGGGACTCCCACGCTCGTTCCGGTCCCGAGGAAGGTGACCAAAGCCTGGCCGGGTTCACTTGTTTCAGGGACAAACGGCATCATGACCTTCCGCGAGTTGATTGGGATCGACCGGGCTTAGGAGCCGAGTTCTTTGACGCGGACATTACGAAAGAGGACCTTGCCTTTTTGACCCTTGTGAATCTGCAATCCGAAGAAGCCTTTCGAGTAGGTTCCATCGTCTTCCCAATGGGCAGCTGGGATACCATTGACCCAAGTCTTCACGGTGTTGCCCCGCGCCGAAATGGTGATTCGGTTCCAACCATCCGCTTGAATGGACTTGCGGATTTCTTCGTGCTCTTTCAACCAAAGAGGATAGAAATAACCGCCGCAACTCTGGCCATAGATTCCACCCGACCAACCACGATCGTTTGCGATCCCTTCCATTTCGGCTTGAGGTCCGAAAACGGTAACGCCTTTACCCGAGGATTTTTCCTGAGCGCGAAACATCACGCCACTATTCCCATCAACCAACCATTTGACATCGCAGGAAAAAACAAAGTCGGTGAAATCATCTCGTTCGGTGCTGAGATACGTGCTGGGTGAACCGGGAACGCAAGTCCCGGTGATCACGCCATCGGTGACTTCAAACTCACAAGTTCCACCTTTCGCGGTCCAGCCTTTGAGGCTGTTTGGTTCCACCAAGCTGACGAAACCGGTTTTCAAATCGGGTTCCGAATCCGTGTTGAGCTTCATCGCGTCCGGCTTCGGAGCGTTCGCTTGCTTCTTGTATTTCTTGTACCAGGATGCTTGTTGAGCCGAGACTCGTTCCGGCAGCTTCGGCTCGTCACCGACCGCGAT
>JBCBOO010000210.1:0-11777 GCA_039821235.1 Planctomycetota bacterium | reverse complement strand
CAGAATTGGACGCCCACCCAACTCAAGGCGTTGGAACATGCCGCATTCGCCGCTCTTGGCAACGGCGTTCGTTGGTTGGGTCACGGTTTCTTACCTTCCGCGACGATCCTACTTGTCTTTCCGTTGCTGATTTATGTGGCGATGAAGTCCATTGGGATCAGCAAGGCCTACCGTCCCAACGTCAAACGAATTTACCAAATCAAATACCCGATAGCCCGCCGGATTGGAGGCGCACTCGTCATCGCGGTCGCCGCCGTCATCCTGCGTCCGCTCCTTGTTTACGCCGCACAGCTGGTTCTGCCGTCGTTTGCCTTTGAATTTCTACGGAGCGTCCTCGATTCACCCGCGTACTGCTTTATTTTCGTCTTTGCATTCACATTTGTCATCACGATGAATTTGGATGCTGCCGCCCGTATCGAAGCGTGGAAGGCGTTCTCGTTACGTCTGGCGACCCCGAAAGAAGCAACCATGCGTCCTCCCGTCTACTCCTTCGATTGGTTCCTTCGGTTCATCGGCGGGGCCTCGATCCAACCTGGCTGGATCGGGATGTACGTCCTCCCCGTTGCCGTGATCGTGATCGCAATCGCGGCCGCCGCGCTACCGTTTCTCGACGCGTTGCAAGACATTCTGCACCGTGTGAACAGAGTTCCCGCACAGGTCGTTCAGTCGACGGAACCGAACGGAAACCACACGGTCACGTTAACATTCCCCGCGTGGGCATCCTGTCCAACCGGTATCGTGCTTGAGAAAGGTGTCTCGTACGAGGTACAGACTCGATTGATCGACGCCTACGACGGAAAGGTGGAGGCATCGGAGAACAAGGTCCCCGAGGAAGGCCTCAAATGGTCGCAGCGTTGGGCGCGTGGTTGGAAGCGATTGCCGAAAGAACCTTACTTTCGCGTTTGTGGCGGAATCGGTTCGGCTCGAGGAGACCTCCGTCCCTTACGCTCCGACGTCGACTACACGCCATCTGAAAGCGGTGAACTCTACCTGATTCTCAACGATGTGCCCGGCTTTGACTTCAACAATAAAGGCACCGTGGAAGTCACACTGACGGCATCGCGGCCGTGGGAGTTGAAACGCGACCACGCGCATTCAAACGGCAAGTCGTCAAGCACGGACGGGTGATCAAGCGAAGGATCTGACTTACATCGGGGGAAAGTGGATTCCTGGATGTCCGGGAGCGATGACGAGCAACAGCAGGGCAACCAGCGGAATCGATGCAAAGATCGGCAATACCACGATGAGGGGATATCCGTACCATGGCAGAGTCTTTCGATCCATCTTCCTCAAGAACAACGCGGCAGGAAGGAAAACGAACAATCCATAGATCAGAATCCACTGTGCCAACATCAATGGGTTTGGTCCAGCGAAGAGTGCTTCATTAAAAAAACCCGTGAATCCGTAGCAGAGAAACACGGCAAAAGGCGAAAGGTTGTATCGCTGAAGCAACCAGCCCAGGATTGCGAACTGCGGCAGCATCACCACGACGCTGTGGAAGATCACGACATCGAGATAGTTGGCGGAGGCAGTGATGTAGACTTCGCCGATCTCGGCCCCAAAAAAGGGAGCGCAATTCGTCATCGCCGTTGTCACGGCTTCTCCAAGGAGCGCCATCGCCGTCGCACCACCAAAAAACCAAACCGCCCGCCAGCGAAGATCCTCGCCCAATGCGGCAACTCGTTCGCGAAGCGAGAGTGAAACGACGCCGAAGGTCGCGATCCAGAGAAGGTTTACACCCCAAAGCATCTTGGCCATCACGCCCAGTTTTTCATTCTCGATTCCGCCCACTGTCAAGAGCGTGGTCATCAAGAACTGCCAAACAAGAAGTACAATAACGATCTTTCGTTTCATTCTCTGAGGTCAATTACCTGGGCGAATCCACCAAGCGATCCGCAACTCACCGTGATTGCCATTGCCCGAGCGGTCGACGACTTCGGTGTTCCGCTCGTGATCGTCTTACGTGAAATCGTAAAGCAGAAAGGTATCCGGAGTTGTCTCAAATTCCAATGGAGGGTCGACCTCCAACGCAACCACCTTGGGCATCTCCTTAAAACAAGATGCATCGGTCGGCGCTCGTTTCGGCGATACCAATGGGGATCGCCTCGTAGACGTCTCCGAGTCACTGCAGTTCCGCTCGGCGTCCGCCGCACCACTCAAAACTGGATCAAAACCAGGTAGATCATCCCCGCGATCGCACTGATCCCCATGAATCGAATGCTTGCGGTCACGAAATGGTATTTTGATGCCGAAATGTGCGAGTCGATCAACATGCATGCGGCGACTTCCTGGCGAAGGCCTTCGTTGCCCAGCGTCGAAAGTCGCTTGCTGAAGTCTTCAACCGCATTCAATTTGTAGTGTGCCGAGATCGCAGCGGGATGAAAGTGCTTGCAGTCATCGAGCGCGGGATGACGGCCTTTCCGGCGAAATGGCAGGATGCACAGAAACGCGCAAATGCCGCTTAGGACCAGCAACAGCAACCAGATTGCAAACATCACGCCGACGAGTGTTGTCCACCAGTGAGCCGGGTGGATCGACTGATCCTCAGCCAAGTAGGCTTTCAAGGTCGGAACAACGAGCCCTCCGACGGCACCGCCCAAGGCGAGAACCACCGCCGCCTTCGCATCCGCAAACCGGATCCACTCCGAAATCGCATGATAACCTTCGATCAAATCCGATGTGTCAATCGCGTCACGCGACTGTTCCGGAATACTCTGCTCGGGCGAAGTCGATTCAATGGCGTCGGGTGTTGCGTCATCCGGATTTTCGGTCATCTTTCGTGAGGGGGGTATCATCGGTTAACGAATGGGTAAGCAAGCTGAGTGGCACCATTGTGACGCGTCCACTTGGCGCTGGCTACGGATACTCGGCGGCAGCAACCAACGTACTTCGCGACCAATGAACAGGCGATCGATCATTGTCCGATCCTCCAATTTCAAAACGTGTGCTTGCGATTGAGCCCTATGGCGGTGGCAGCCATTTGGCCTTCTTGAAGGGCTGGTCATATCACTCGCGACACTCGATCCATTTGGTGAGCTTGCCTGCGAGGCACTGGAAATGGCGGATGCGGTCGGCCCCTCTCGCAATCCTGTCGCAATTACATCAAAAAATTGATCCCGCGCTTCCTCCTCAATGCGTGATCGTCAGCGATATGTTGGACTTGCCGACATGGCTCGGTTTCGCGAGCCGGCACGTCAGTTTGCGCCAGTGGATCCATCAGGTGCCGATCGTCGCCTACTTTCATGAGAACCAATGGGCCTACCCGAAGGCACCGCATGCACGGGAAGACCATCACTATGCCTACACCAACCTGTTGACCGCGGCGGCGGCGGATGCTTGCTGGTTCAATTCTGCATACAACCGCACGACTCTTCTCGATTCATCTGCCAACTTCTTGAAGCGCATGCCAGATTCCGCCGACGTACCGAACCTGGATGAAATTCGAAGTCGTTCGCGGGTCATCGTTCCTGGTTTCGAAGCCATCGACCCTGCAGTTGGCAACGAACGGAAAAAGCCCCAGACCAAACAACCGGTAGATCCAATCGTGATCGGTTGGGTTGGAAGATTTGAGCATGACAAACGGCCCGATCAATTTGCCTTGTTGTTAGAGACGCTGGCGAATCAGTCCGTCACATTCGAACTGGTGTTACTCGGTGAACGTGGCCGCCCAAATGAGGCTCTCCAACAGATTCTGAATCGTCACGGGCACCGAGTTCGCTATAACGGCTACGCCCCGTCGCGCGAGGAATACTGGCATCAGCTGAGTTCCATGGACATCGTTGTTTCAACGGCCGACCACGAGTTTTTTGGCATCGCAATGTGCGAAGCCATGTGGGCCGGAGCCATCCCCATCGTCCCCAATCGCTTGAGCTACCCGGAATACGTTCCGGAGACGCTTCGCTACGATTCACTGGAGGAGGCGGCGCTGAAAATAGTTCGGCTCTCTGGCGACCGTTCTTGGGAGAGTTTGCAAGCGGAATGCCGGCGAAGGATTGAGCCCTTTCGCATGCCAAAGGTTGCGTCGATCATTGATTCGGAAATCGACGCGCTGACGAAAGCTTGGGATACTTAGCTCGCGGCCAAACGTTGTTTGATTGACGCGTAGATGGAAATGTAAACCGCGACGGCAAGGAGCGCAACAAACGCCGCCACACTCCAAAGCGTGCCCGGTCCGAATCGGCTCAGCAACTCTCCGCCAGCGGGTGCACCCAGCGTGAGCGCGGTGGCATAGCACATGCTGAACAGGCCCATGTAGGACGCACGCAAGTCTGCGGGTGCTAAATCACTGACGATCGCTTGTTTGAACGGTGCTTGCATGATCTCGCCCAGTGTCCAAATGCAGATTCCGACCACAATGATCCCAACACTGGGGCCGAAAGAATTGATGCCGAATCCCACGGCAATCAACAAGCCACCCGCGATAATGACTCCCATCGCTTGAAATCGCGACAGCCACTGAGTCATGGGAAGCTGCAGGAGCACGATCATGATGCCATTGATCGAAATGAGCGCGCCGAATTCGGCATTCGAAAACCCGATCTGTTTCATGTAGATGGGTAGCGTTGAAAACCCTTGCACGAACACGAGCATGATCAGCAACGTCGAAAAACAAAACAGCAGGAACGTGCGATCAAGTGCCATCCGTGACATGGCCTGCCCCAGCGTCATCCTTTCGCTTGCCTCTTCAGCATGTTGCTGTTCGCGCGACCATGTTTCCGGAATCATTGCGGCGATAATGCACGCAAAAAGGGCGAGACTGGCGGCATCCAACCAAAACAACCACGTGAACGAATAGGCCGCCAAAAAGCCTCCCAAAGGTGCCGCGATCGCAAACCCAAGATTGATCGAAATGTAATGCAGGGCAAACGCGTGAGGCCTTGCTTCCACGGTCACCAGGTCAGCAATCATTGCCGAGGCGGCCGGCCGGTACAGGTGAGCTAGCAATGAAAACAAGCCGACGGACGCCATAAAAAGCCAGCGATTGGTCACACCGCTTAAGAAAACCAGCATCGCCGCGCCTCCAAAGAGCGCGACCAGCATCACGGGCCGGCGACCGATCCGATCGGCAAGTTGTCCACCAATGACCGAACCCAACATCGCTCCACCGCCAAGCACCCCGATGCAGGCGGTCGCAAAAGTGACGCCCAAACCGAGTTGTTCACTCGCGTAGATGGACAAGAAAATGACCACGAATGATCCCGCGCGATTGATCAATGATCCAATGCACAAGAGATGAACGTTTCGTGGCAGCGAAAGATACGAATCATTGATTGCGAAGACGCGAGGGGGGAGGTTCCCTCCCAATAGCAGACACGAACCATGCGGCGGGGTTCACCCTTCGCCGGACCACAAAAAAACGCAAGCAAGTGATTTGGATTTCACTCGCTTGCGATGGTCGTTTGCCGAGAATCGAAATGATTCGGGTCGCGTCGGCAATCATCAGGACAAGCTTACAGCCTGTCATTTTTAACGAGGCAAGCTGGTAGCGTTGGAAGCCTGCCTTACGTCTCAAATGATCCGCGATTCTCTAGAGATCAGCCGGTCGCTTGAACGTCTCTTCTGGGATGTCGCCATCGACTTCGACTTCCTCGACCGTCATAACCAACTCAGTCGGGCCGGCTTTGACAACCGTCGTTCGAGCCGACTTCATCGGTCCGGTGACTTTGTAGTCCCGCATATAGAGCTGGACGGGAATATCGCCCATGGGCGTCGCTTGAACGGACTTCATTCCTCGCATCAATCCGGTTTCGACGTCAAAGAACATGGTCATTTCGCTATCCGTTTTCGTGACGGCTTTCATGACGTAAGAGTCTTTCCCGTCGTATTCCTGTTTTCCAGTGATGCGAACCTTCTTGAAAGTCTCGCGGAAACCTTCCATCGTTTCGATTGCCATCTGGGCTTTCATCTGCTCGATTTGTTCCTTCGGCATCTTCTGCATGCCCATCAAATCGCTGCCCATCCAGCCCATTTCTCCATCAAACACTTGCGTTTGCTTGCCGACTTGCGGCAAGTCCATCACGGTGGCGATCTTGTTCGGTTTGACCTGAATGATTTCAAGGGTTCCGTTCAGGTTCATGGCCGGCATCGAAATCTTGCCGGTCATCTTGACACTCTTAACGGCCGCAATCTCATCGGCATCGCCGAGTGCACTCAGGTGTTTTTGGAACACCTCTCTGGCGCCGGGAAGTTTGGCCGCATCAGCGGGGGTGTCCAGCACGGCGCTGTCTTGCGCCGAAACCGTCGAGGCAGACATTGGAACGACCAGACAACCAGCCAATACTAAAAAGAACAGGGATGAGCATTTCATAGCCGAGATTCACTCCGAAGAAAGTAAACGTAATAAAAGTGTGTCAGGACGCCCCCGGTCGTTTGGCCGAAACTATAGACCGCGAGGGCGCGAATCATCACCATCCTTGGCGAGTTTTTCAACGAACTCTGAAAATTGCCCCAAAGGTAGTTGCCCTGGCTCTCCGGCCCGAGACCTCGCGGCTTGGCGAGCCGTGCTATTAGAAAGCCAACTGTAATTCTAAGAGTTGACGAAGAGCTAGCTCACTCGCCTTCGATCAGCGCAAGAGCACGTTTGAGGACTGGATCCCCTTCGGCGCGAAGGCTCTCCTGCGACACCGGAACAACCATGTCGGGCGTGACGCCCGTGCCTTCCAGTCGACGGCCTTCGCCGGTTTGGAAATCGCTGATTGCATACTGAAAACGATCCCCATTGGGCAGCTGCGAAACGATCGACGGGAGTACCAGTCCGGCCGACTGTGAACCAATGACGGTTGCCAGCGTTGCGTCCTGTAGTCCTCCGGCAAGGATTTCAGCTGCACTGATGGAGAGCTCGTCGATGAGCACGACGACTTTGCCGTCGAAGTGAGGTTTGCGTGGATTGAGGCGTAGTTTCAACTCGGACGTTTTCGATTTCATGATCCCAATCGCGGTGGGCTCGGTCGTCAGCCAGTTGCTGATGCCGCACGCCAACAAGACGATTCCGCCGCGATTGCCACGAACATCCAAGATCAAGCCTTTTGAGTCGGATTGCTCCTCCATCAAGGTCTTCATTTTCGTGACCAGTTGGACTGGGTTGAAGAACGAGGAAAAGTGGTAATAGACGACGCCACCGGGCAGCACTTTTGTTTTCATCACGACTTCGGCCGCAGGCAGGTTTCCGAATTCGGCAAAGGTGCCTTCGCTGGGACCGAGAACGATGTCACTCTGCTGTGAGTCATCGTTTCCATCCGTCCAATGGACCGAAACCTTGTTGCCGACCGAGCCGCCCAGCATGGCCTCGGCGATCAAACCGACGTAGGTCTCCGCTCGGCCCGCTTTGAACTCAGCCGATTCACTGGCCTTTTGGATGATTTCATCTGCGGACTTGGATCGGATTTGATCCAGGCGATCCCCCACCTGGAGTCCCGCTTCTGCGGCTGGACTTTCCGGGCTGACTCGCGTGACAATCAACTCGCCATCAATCAGGCGAATCTGCATGCCAAGAGTGCCGCTGCCTTTCTCAATTCCCAGCTCGTTTTGGCGTTTGTAAATGCCAGAGGGGATGATTCCAAAGTGAGACTGTCCCAACCGATCAATCATCCCCTGAATCACGTTCCGGGCACCGTCCACATCTTCCGTCTTAGAGAGCTTCTCTTCAAATTCCGGCAAAATGCCGGACCATTTCTCTTCGATCAGTTCTCGGTCCCAGTGAACTTCATCGATCGTCTGCCAAACCTTGCGTAGCGTTTCAAGCTGGACATCTTGCTCCGCGGGTGCTGGTTCATCAGCCCTGGCTTTCTGGCTGGCATTCTGGCTGGCCAGCAGGACGCCGCCCAGCGTCAAGACCGTGACGAAACACAGCCGAAAAACTTGGCGCATCTCAAACTGGAGCCGAAAAATGGAGTCATTCATCAGTGTTGTCTCGGAGAGGAAGTCGGGCACGCGGGATCGGCCCTTTTCGCGTGAATTGAGGGCGCACGAGTCTTCGTCGGCCAAAACCTTTTTCTGGCTGGCACCCACTATAGCTGCAGCGATTCAGTCCGTAATGTCACCCAAATCAATCTGGCCGTCGCGAAGTCGAATCTGTCGATCGGCTCGCGACGCCAATTTTGGATCGTGTGTCACGATGACCAACGCAAGTCCCTCGTCACGCCGCAGTTGCTCCAGCAACTCAATCACGAATTGCCCCGTCTCACTATCAAGCGCACCGGTGGGTTCATCGGCAAGGAGCAATCGGGGACCATTTGCAAGCGCACGTGCAATCGCCACACGCTGATTCTCGCCACCCGACATTTCCGACGGTAGATTCTTCGAGCGTTGTTTGAGCCCGACGCGGTCCAGCAGATGTGCAGCGCGTTCGGACCGCCGTGCGGCGGAAAAGTCGGATTCGAACATGGGAATCTGAACATTTTCGATTGCGGTCAGATTCGGCAACAACGAATAACTTTGAAAGACGAAACCGAGATGACGTGAACGATGCTGGTCGAGATTCGTTTCACGGTCGATGGCTTGGCCCTCAAAAAACAACGTGCCCGAGGTTGGCCGATCCAGCCCTCCGATCAATTGCAACAAAGTCGTCTTGCCGCTGCCGCTCTTTCCAACGACAGACACGTATTCGCCGGAGTTGATTTCCAACGAAACGTCCTTCAACGCGTCCACGTTACCGTGTTCGTAGTGCCTCCCCAGATTGACCCCACGAACGAGCGCGGTTGGTTTCGATAACTCTTGCTCGGAAGACCCTGTTTTCATTGAAAAGCCATGCGTGAAACTCAAGCCCCGGAACGGGACACGTTTGCTAAAGTGACTGTGAGGCAGCCGTTCATGCGGTGAGTCTAACCGGATGCCCGCGTCTCCACATCAGCGACATACTTGCCCGAGACGTCAACAACCGAAATACTTCGCAACCGACTCCCGCCGTTTTCGTTTCCTTAGCACGGTATGTTATGCTCGCGCAGTCCTGTTCATGGTTCCGACTTTTGACAATGCTTCTTTGCGCTTCAAGCGTCTCCGTTGCAACCGCTGGCGAACCGCTCCCGCGGATGGCACCGGGCACGGCGATCGAGTCTGCCGAGGAGGGTCAGCCAGGCAATCGAGTCGTCTTGCTCGCCCAGCCGCGAATCAACAGCGGCCAAACCGACGCGGTCGGCTCCGCCGTCGCCAAAGCTTCGACCCAATGCGCCTTGACGATCATGGCGGAAGTGGCCCAAGCGTCGGACAAGTCATTTGAGTTGAAGCGTGTTTCCGTTGGATATTGCCTGGCGGACTCGCAAAGTCCGGTTGCTATCGATTCGGATTCCGCATCGGAGTTGGGAGTCACCTTGGGTTTCATTGCCCGCCAAGTCCTGCGAACCAACGAGCAGGGACTCGAGAAGCTGAGCGTGGTGGGCCGTTCGGACCGAGCGGTGATCTTCGATGCTCCCTCGATCATGTTCCGCAGGGCAAAGCACCGGCGCTATGTAACGCGTCATCTCGTTTCAATAGACACATTCACCGGACAGGGAATGCTGCACTCCTGGTTGATGGTGCCTCCAAAATCAGAAACACCCAAGTCCGATGACTTTGTGCTCATCAACCATCCGATTCGAAGCACGGACTGGGGTACTCGTGAGGTCCGGCGGATTCACATTGACGGAGACGCATTCAATTTCCTCGGCGTTCCCGGAGAAACGGCGTTCGCTCTGGAGGATCTTCCACCGGGTGACGATCTGTCGTGGAACGCGTCCCTTTACCGGCTAGGCCGGAAAGCCGTGCTTCAAAAGGCCGAAGTGGACCAGCTCGCCGATTTACTTTGGAAAAACCAAACCGGCCAATCTTCACGCTAATGGTTGGGTACCTGTGAAACGGCAGTAGTTCCAAACAACACGCCAGTTTCTGTCCCGATGGCTTATCGAGCTGGAGATCACTAGGTCGCCGCACTCCAGTCACAAGGCAACTTCGATTTCCATCGTGCAAAATTGCGTTTGAAACGGTTTTGCAATCGTAAGACGGTCATTAGGATGGGTCGAAAACGAACCCAAAAGGTGCGTCATGCGATCCAGCTTGCTCTTTGCCGTTCTCATCTCGCTATCCACGTTTGCATCGCCGATCGCGGTCGTCGGCCAATCGGCACCTGACTTCGAATTCTTTGCGAATCTGACGGACGAGAATGACACGCGAATAACCGACGAAAACAGTCGGTCAGCCCAGACCGATGTCGGCGAAATTCACTACCTGGAGATTTCTTACTCCGACCTACGTTCATTCATCGGTGAAGGCCTCTTCGCTTTTTCAATTGATGTCGAAGTCAATCCGCCAACGGCAATCGAAGTGCTACTGGTTGAGGAGCAGCGACTGGACATCAGTCTTGATCTCATCAATGCAACCGATGGGTTTCTTGAACTTTCGGTGGAGGGTTCAAGCGAAGCGATCGAAATCCCTTTTTCAGAACTGAGCGTGAACTATGACGACGCCATTCGTCGTGCTGTCGCCACGTTGCAACAAGTTGATCCGTCGGTCGTTCGTGTCCAGACGATTGAGCCAGTCCAAGGAGTTGGGGACTTCATAAGCTTTATTCGGTACAAGGACTTGGATCTCGCCGGACGTGACCTGCCTGACCTGCGCGCGATCACACGATTTGATATCCCCGTGCGTGTGTCCGCGAGTAGTCAGAGTGTGACCGAGCCAGACGGCTCGCCCAACTACGCACTTGTAACCAACCTATTGGACTTTCGTAGCCGGAGCATTTTAGGCCAACCCGAAGTCTACAGTTTCTTGCAGTTTGGTGACTTCGACCCGGAGTTTGGATTTCGTGATGTTGGAGGAGTTGGTCCAATCATTCCAAACGGAATCAGCGCAACCTTTGATTTTCGCCCCATTTCCGATTTGGACTCCGTTGCCATTCCCTTTCGAGTCAAGTCAGCGGAGAGAATTGAATTCACTCTTTCGGCGGGCAGCCGCGAGATTCTTGCCTACGGAGTGGACGTCCCCGTTGATGACTTGCTTCTTTTCGGCGAACAGAGAACGGTGACTCTTGACGCAAGTCCTCCACCACCACCACCGCTGCCCTGGTGGGTTCGCCTGATCCGCTACCTGCTGCGTTTGCTACGTCAATGGTTTCGATTCCGTTTCGGATAAGGTGAATACACAACGCCGATCCAGTTCGCAGCCACTCCGAGAATCACGAAGGCCATCCCCGCGCACCTCGGCGAACCCGACGACCATCCCGGAACACGCTGCCCTTGGTAGGCCGCAAGGATCCGTTGGCAAGACGCAAGAGAGCGGATTTCCCAGACCCATTCGCGCCCGCGAGGCCAACCACCTGCCCCTCATTCCAAGTGACATCCACCTCGCGTAACGCGACGTCTCGGCCATAGAGTCGACTGAGGTTTCGAAACTCCAATCTCATCGCTCATTCCTTTTTCGCCGTCTGCTCGATTCCGTTTTGATACAACGTGAGTGATTCGCAGTTGCCAGATGAGTCGAGATTGAATTCGATTTCGGCCTCAACGACCTTCAAGAACCACCGTGTTTTTGATTCGGGAAAGATCGAAAAGGCTTGCTGACCGGTCAGCTGGACCGTGAGCTTGGTTTTCGTGTCTTTGGCATAGGCAACGTCCATCACAATGGCCGAGTTCAATCGGTATTTCCCGACGTACTTTGAGCATGTTTCCGGTGAGACGTCGATCGTCTTCCGAAAAGTCGGCGCCGTGGCATCGCGACCGGCGAGAAGTGCCATGACTTTTGACGCCAATTGATCCACATCGGCAGTTGCGGAATTGCAAAGCACAACGACGGCGCGATTCTGTTGTCGA
>JBCBOO010000020.1:0-41246 GCA_039821235.1 Planctomycetota bacterium | reverse complement strand
ATTCCGGTTTGAACGCACAGGAACGCGAAATGACTGCGCTTTCGGAACATCAATCACTTGGCCCTCGTTCGGACCATCGATGCAATAGACTGCGATCATCCGACCTTCTCGTAAGTGGACTTCTTGTCTGGGTGTGAGATCACCAGATACACGCCGTCCTCGACTAATGTCTGAGGCGGGCGGTTGGTGACGCCGATTACCTTGCCACCGCTGCGAGGCTGGCTCAAAAGACCCTCGGCCTCTTCCCAGGTCATCTTCTTGTCATTCGTTTCCATTGCCGCTCTCTGGTTTCAGTTTCTGGTTTGAGGTGACACCGTGTCACCTGCTTTCACTTAGAACAAGATCCAGCCGCTCGTCCAACTCCGGACACGACTCGATCTCTCGAATCACTTCGTCGAATTGGTGATCGAGGCAAACAAGCCCGTCACACTTCACACATCGCATACGGCCCCATCGGCGCGGCAGCTTTTCCTCGCTGGTGTGTTTGTGCTCACAATCCAGACAAACGATGTACGTTCGGATGATTGTTGGTTGGTGGCTCATTCTCGCTTTCTCCAAAAGTGACACGATGTCACCTGCACAGACATCCTTCCATTGTCCGCCCCACCATGCAACCCTTTGGCGTAAATTTGTTTGGATATCTTTTTGGCTGTTTTTCGTGTTAGTGCATACCGGTGGCTTTTTGGCCTTCTGGTCCGTCAGGACCATCGCCGCAGGCGTTTCGTTGTAACGACGACGAGAAGTCCGCTTACCACCACCGAGTCGACCCTGGCCATCGGCACCAAGTTGCGGCCACGCAGAGCTTGGATTTGGATTTGAGTAGGTCGCCCGTACGCGGCCCCGGTCAGGCTTCGCGCTGGCATGGTGACAGTCGATTGTTCGGCTGTCCGGGTTCCTGGTCTGTTTCACAGTTTCACGAAGACCAAACCGGAGATAACATCGTGTCACCTATTTTTCGAGCGAGTTACGCCGGTGGTAAGAGGACTGCTTTGTTTTCTGTGTGACCAGTTGTTCTCGTTTCGTGGTCGGTCGCCAGAGGTTTCCAATCTCAGGCATCCGTCTCAGTGCATAAAAAAAGACCGAACCTGGAATACCTTCAGGTTCGGTCCATTTCTCCACACGAGGGACGCGCAAGAGTTGGTCGATCATCGGTATTCAGATTCAGCGTCCCCTTGTCGAGCCCCAGCATAGCCCCTGGGTGTCAAAGCCGGGGGCAGAGCTGGCGGCTCTATTTCCACCGGGGCACACGCCTCGGCACCCAGATATTAGGTGACACGACGTCACTTGGCAAGCTTTGGAGTAAAAATCAGATCACTCCGACGACATGGTGTCATCGTCTTCTGCGTGTCACCAGCAGCCCGGATGCGACAACAATAATCGCAAAACTCGTTGGTTCGGGCACGGGCGCGACCACGATGTTGTCGAAGCCAAGCTTTCCTTCAAAAGCGTTGGTAAAGTTTCCCTCGTCCTCGAAATGAACACTGACAACGTTCAGGAACGAGTCATTCAAAACAAACGTTTCGAATTGTGTCGGGGACGAGTCGGTGGTGAATTGCTGAGAAACAAAGGCACCTGACGAGAGCTTTCCCGTCACTGTGAGAAGGGTTCCAGGTGAAAAAGACGATGTCCATTCCGTCGCATCAAACGACAGCAGGCTAAAACTTCCCCCGCTCGTCTTCGTCAGATCGAACCCTCGGTCGTCTTCCAGCCAATCGCTCATGAACCAATCGGTTCCATTCGATGGGCGACCGCCGGCAAGTGAGTGGGCCGAGTCAACAAAATGCCCGTATCCCATACTCAGTGTGAAATCACCAAACTGATGCGAGGCGTTTTGCTCGACAGTTTGGTTTCCGTCCGGGGCAATCCCTTCCATATCGATTGTGAACATGCTGCCAGCCTGGCTGTTCACACAAGAAACGAGGCCAATCGCTGCCAGAATCATCAAACGAATCATTCGCCCACTCCCAGAATTTGAATCGCAAATCTCCAGCCCTTATCTTACTGGTTTGCATCCTGGGGTGTTAGGTGGGGTCGAAACCACTAAATTGAGCCAATGGCAGAATCAAAACGCAAGATAGTCGTGGTTTGGCTGGTCAAGACTTATTTCCAGGCGATGGGCGTGATCTGGTTCATCGCGGTAGCTCTGATGTCGTCTCGGCACGACTACGACGCCCCATCGTGGATCGTCAGCTACCTGTACAACCTGGCAGGAATCACGCTATTCGTTTTCGGATGGCCGATCGCTTTGCCAGTCTTGGCCATCCTGAAAGCTTTGTGATCCTCAGTTCCCGAGCGAAAGCGATTCGCGTTTCAGACGCTGGTACGTCTGGTATCGCTTCATCTCTCCGTAGTGTTTCGCCCAAGACTCGCCCTTTTCGGGGTTCCACGTCGGTTTGCTGATCTTGCGTGAGAAGATCTTGGCCTCCTTCGCCGACTTGATGGCATCCTGGACAACGGGCGAAGCCGCGTGATCCTCCAGCCACTTCCGGTGAGATTTCACTTCCGTTTCGTATTCCTCCAGTCGCTCGATCAGTGTTGCATCCTTCGTGTCCTTCGATGGAAGGTTTTCCAGGGCGACACCCAGCATGGCCTTCCGCATCACAAACTTCTTGAGTTCCTTCTGCAGAGGTGCGGGGATGTCTTTCTGCCGAAATGGATTCGGTGAATTGGGAATCGGATCCCTGCCGAGTGCGTCACGCGCGATGCCGTTGATGTACGGCTCGTACTTGAATGTCCGTGCTCCCGAATCGAATTTGGGTTCAGCTTGCCGAATCGCCGACATGATGTCGCGAGCGTCCCGAAGCTTCGAAAGTCGCTTGGCCGCAGGTTCGATCGTTGATTGATAGCGAGCTTCGATCTCCTGGACGTCTGCTTCGTCATCCACCCGCTGCATCTCTGCCTTGAGCATCGCCTTGTTGGTGCCGACCACCTCATTGGTCCGATCGTACTCCTTGTAGAAGTCGTTGATGGATCCCGCTCGATAGCGACCAGGGAACAGTGCCTTTGCACCTGGAATGATCTGGTTGGCTGAAAGCGTTCGCTTCCCCGTTCCAGTCAGTGACTCGATCGCTCCGGTCCATCGTCCGTAGGCACCACCCGTGTACGAATCGGCCAAGTGCTGGAACTGCACTGGGCTAAGTCCGAGATACTTCCCGGTGTGGAAACCAATGAAATCCGTGGTTCTCGACGTGTAAGGCGTGGTGCGAAGTGCCTTTGGCGCACCTTGCAAATACTGACCCTCAATCGCCCGCCGGCGGAAGAAGTCGTAATTTCCGAAGACTTCCAAACCACCACGGAAGAGACCGCCACCGGTCGGGAACCGATTCAGGACATCGTTCAGGATTACCTTGGCGGCTTCGTCCCCTTCATCAGCCAAGTCATTCTCACGGGATTTTGCGACGATTGCCTCGGCAACGTTCATAATCACACCTGCGTCTCTTGGTTTGGACAGTTGGAAGTAGGTCGTTCCATCTTCACCGAACGAAAGGTGCTGATCGCGCTCGTACGAGGCCTGCTCCTTGTAGTCTTCGTCGTCGCTCCTGTAGAGCGCGTAAGCCACTCCGATCGCGGCGAGGCCCGAGTAATAGATCAGGGTGTTGTTGAATTCGGTCGCCCGTTCCCTGGTCGTCAAGTTCTTGAGTTGCTTCGCTTGGCGATACTGGGCTTGCAGGGTTGCATTGAAGAATGGGAGCACCAAGTCGATCTGGCGTGAGATCTTGCCACTTCGCTTGAAGTTGGTTGTTGCTTCCGCAGCGGCCGACACGGCTTCAATCCGGATTTGCTCCGGAAACTTGTCGACTTCGCGTCCTTCGAACTCAAACTTGCCGTTTTTGTTCAGCGTGTAGCCCTTGCTTGCGAGATAAGCCTTCATCTCGGCAAGTCGCGGCGGCAGGTCGGAAACTGCAATGAAGTCCTGCATTCGATCCACGGCGTTCTTAAAAGTCTCCACCGGCCCGAACACGAGCTTTTCCCCGAGAGTCTGTCGGTGCTTGATTTTCTTCATGCCCCGGCGACGAGCTCGGCCGAGTGAGTCGATGTCGAACCCGATCCGGGAGAACATCGCACCACCGGATTCGTTCAACGCGTCGATCAATGCACTGTGCTTGGATCGGTGCCCCGTTGCCTTTGCCGCTTGGTGAGCAATGACCGCACCCAGCATGTGAATCGGCGAAAGCGTCTTGGTTGCTCCACTGGTGAATCGGCTACGCCCCTGGAACTCAAAGAAGTCACGCTGGAGGTTTCGCACACCAAACGCGCTATTGAGAAGAACCGCACCCGCGCGGAACCATTTTCCCGTCGCCGAATGCAGAATCCGCATCGTCCGTGACGCCGTGTCGACGTCCATTCCGGTCGTCAGATCGTACAGCCGGCGGTTCAATTCCCACATTTGTGGATTGCCGTCTTTGTCTCGAATCACCACCGTTGCCTTCTGCTTGCTTGGAGTCCAGTCAGGACGGAACAGCGAGACCACTGACATGATGTCGGGAATGTCGGCAACGGCTTGCTCCAAGTCGCTCCAGTACGTTGGGCTGTTCTGGTCGAGCCCGTGTCGTTTTGCAAATCGCTCGTGCTTCGCTTCGGTGTCGTCGAAACCTTCCCGGATGTTCGAAGCAAACCGCATGTCTTTTGCGAATTCCTCCTCAATAACACCCTCGCTGACTAGGTCATTCAAGACTTCTTCGATCTTGAACTTGAAGACGTCCGTTCCCGGTTCCACTTTGTCACCGAACACCCCCATGCCCTCGGCCCCCTGGAGGTTTTCAACGAGAACATGAGAAACACGAGACTTTGCGGCCGAGCTGTAGCCTTGCTGGATCTTCCGCATCAACGATTCGATCGGATGCAGAATCGCTCGATCGGAACCCTCTCGCGAACGTGCCATCAGCGACTTGGGCAAATTCACGTACTTGCTCGCGCCACTGCGACCACCTTCGTCGCCAACCCGAAGGAGCGAGAACATGTTGTCCTGGTAGTAATCCCGAACGTTCTGTGCATCCCGCAAAGCCAGTTCGCCGGCATCGACACGCATCTCTAGGACATCATCCAAGATCTCTGAGATTCGCTGGGCGTATTGCTCGTAACGAACCTCATCTTTTGGATCGACCGAATCAAGGAACTCCTGTGCCGTCTCAGGATCAATCCCGGTGTTGTAGGGCCCTTCGCCGCGTTCAGCCTTCTTCTCCTGCATGAACATCGTGTGCTTCGCGTACGCGTACGCAATCGCCGATTCCTCATCTGCTTCGTCATTCACCAAGTCGGCCAGACTGTAGACGCCGTATCGCCCCAACGGTTCCAGTGTGCGGATCGAATGGATTCCTTTTTCGAACGACATGGCGGCGTGCGGTCCCGCGCTCATGAGATACGCAAAGTACGCATCTTCGATCCCGATGCCCTTGTAACCCTTCTTGCGGCCCTCACGTTGGATGTCGGCCAGAATGCGAGAACGGTCAACGAAGTTCTCCACGGTTCCGAACCAACGATCCTCCATTTCCTTTTTGATCTGTTCGAATCGCTCAAGATCCTTTGGGGCCCGGCCGACTTGCGACATGATCTCATCCAGAGGTGACATCGTGTCGTACTGAACGACGTGACCGATCGCCTTTGCCATCGCGGGGCCAAACTTCGGATGTGAAAGCACCTGGTCACGCACCCAGTCAATCGCAGCAGCGTGCGACGATGCTTCGGTGTGGCTTCCGGTCAGGATGTGACGAAACGCTTCCGCGATTCCTTCTTTGATCTCACCGCCGGCGGGGCTCGCCTTCCGCTTGTTGTCGTAATCCAGGTCTTTCAGTTCGGTTCGAACCTGCATGTAGAGAGCTGGATCAGACTTACGAAGGTCTCGGAGGCTTTTGCGAAGATCCATCTTCCGATCGATGTGGTGAGCGATCTCGTGGCTTGCGATCAGCAAGTCCGTCGCATTGGCCTCACGCATCCGAACAATCTCGGGAGCACGCTTCGCATCGACACTCTTGTAGATTCCGGCCGCATTCCGCCGGAAGCCGCCCGTTCGGATAGGGACGTCGAATTCACGCTCCCATGTTTTGATGATGTCGCCGCGGTTTATCCGCTCGGTCGGATTCGGGTCAACTCCTTTGCGAAGCTTTCGCCGCTTGGCGTTCTTGATGTCCGACGCAAAAGCGTCACTGCCGGATCCCCTTGGACGTTTCACAGAAACGACCCGGCGACCGTTCTCGGCGAGCTGGGCCAAAACCTCCGTGGGTTGGTTCATCGGAATGAAGTAACGCATTCGGTAACCGACACGACGTCGGAAGATGCCCATCGGTTCTAGGATCGGCCAGTCCGATTCCTGCGGTCCTTCCAGTTCAACGTTCGATTCTCCTTCGATCACCGAATTCCGAATCTTCCAGCCACCTGTCAGTTCCGCGCGACCACCCGCACCAATGACCTCGCTTGCTTCCTCGGAAGAGATTTCCGGAGCTTGGTAGGAAACGCCTAGATTCCGCAGCGTTGCATCCAAGTCCTCGCGATCGATGACCCGGCCAAGAACTTGTTCGCCATCATCCGTCAGCGCACGCTTGATCTTGGGGTTCGTGTCCGGAAGGTTGTTCCACACCGGAAGCAGGGCACCGGTGATGAGGTGCATTTCCTTTTCCCGGTAGCCCGAGTGACCCTCGTACTCCGTCTCCCAAGATGACATCGCGTCATCTCGACTGATCTTCTCCCACTTCTCGTTGTTTTCGAGATTGGGAATTCGAACCTTCCGAATGGACGACTCAACACCGACTTGCCGCGCAAGCTTGTGAACACGCCCCTTGCTGTCTTGCTCAGACTGCTTGGCATCGGACATCAAGAAGACTTTTCCAGTGCTTCGGCTGCGATAGAAACCGATAAGGTCTTTCTCGTAGTTGTTGGTCGCCTCTTTGAACGTTCGCCGGCCGACCGGCTCTTTGACGTTCAAGACGACATGTTTCGTCTCGGCACCCGTGGAATGGACGTTCGCAACGTCTTCCGATTTCTTCGTCGTCCCAAGTGACTTGATCGTTTCAAGCCCCTGGTCAAGCGTGTCGTTGGCGATGGCCTCTTCGACGATTGACTGCAGCCGATCATCGAATTCGTTGTAGACGTTGTTCTGGTCTTCAATCCCAAGGTTGAGCAAGCGATTGAGGAACTTCCCGATCGTTGGCATCTCTGCCTTGAGCGATCCATCGTCGTTGGTGACCTCAAGTCCCATGCGACCCTCGATCAGATCGAGCGTCACTTCGCCACCTTCACCCGCGTGAGCATCTTCGATCAGTCGACGCATCGCACGAACCGACTCGGTGCTTTCCAGGTTGTCTTTTGCATCAAAGACACCGGAATCGCCCGCCTGACGCTGACCCTTGGTCAACGCACCCAACTGAGACAACCGACGCGCGATCGTGCTGATAAATCGCTTGTAACCCGGCAGATCGGGTTCCATGAGGTGCAGAACCGGCGCCGAAGCTTGGTTCGATCGGTGAGCCCGGCCGAGCCCTTGGACTGCGACGTTCGCTTGCCATCCCGGCTGGAACAGGTAGTGCGATCGCTGCTGTTGGTTCTCCCGAGTCTTGTCCGCGTGGTAACTCGCTCCCGTTCCGCCAGCTTCACTGAAGATCAAAACCCGCTTCCGTCCTTCCATGAAAGCGGTCTTGTCCTTTTCCGACGCCGCGTCAGTCCTTCGTTCCTCAACAATCTCGCCGTCCTTTTCGATGAGACGCCGAGTTCGGCCAGTGATTTCCGACACCTGATTCACGCCGAAGTGCGAAATGATCTCGTCAAGTGCCGACTTGTTGCTGATCGGCATCCCAGCGACCCGATCAAGCAGTTGTTCCCGCATTCGAACCGCCCTGGGGTCATTGACCGGATTTCCGTTTGCATCACGCACGGGGCGTGCCTGCTCGTTGCCGTTGTCGTCAATGAACGTCTCAAATCGCTGAACTGGGAATGCGTTCCGAACCATGTCGATCAGGATGTACGCTGGTGACGCATCCACGTCCTCCAGGGTTTGACCTTCTTTGAGTCGTGCGATCGCTCGATTGGTGGCTGCTTCACCGGTCGACGTCAACTGAATCAAAGCAGACTTGCCGCTTGCCAAGTCCTCTTCGATGTTGTTCACAAGCGTGGGAGTCATCATCGACATGACGACACCGTTCCAGAATCGCTGGTTGCTTCCCCAGAACTGTGACATCACCGCACCGCGGCGCCGGCCGTCTCCCTCAGCACCAGTCATCTCCAGAGCTTCGTTGATGTTCTCCAGAACGACCTGCCACGCTTCCGACGCCGCGTCGTAACCCGCTCGCTGATCAGGCGTCAGCTCGTGGTTGACTCGATCGAACGTGACCGTGCCTTCGGTCGTTCCGTCATCGAATGCAAGGTTTCGTGCTGCATAAAGCCCCATTGCCTTCATGTCGGCCGCAACGACTTCCATCGCCGCAACGCCACCCGAAGTGATTCGGGAGATGAAGGCTCGTGCATCGGCAAACTGCGTTCCCGGTCCCCAGAGCCCAAGACGAGGTGCGTAGGACAGGTTGTAAACCTCGGTGGCCGATGTCGCACTCATGTAGACGACCCTCGCGCCGGGAAGCCTGTTTTGCAGCTCCACTCCCGCAAGAGCAATCTGTGATGGCTTAGTAGTTCCACGCCCAGACTTCATGGCAATCGCATTGCCCATCTTGTGTGACTCATCGAAGACGATCACACCATCGAAGTCCTCACCGACCCAGTCAACAATCTGGTCGACACGAGAAAGTGTGTTTCCTTCTTCTTTCGCTTTGGCCGATGGAGATTTTGGTAGGGTTCCGTAGCCAGTGAAGAGAATCCCCTGGTCGCCACGAATCTTGGTTCCGGCCTTGACCTTGCCTTGTGACATCACGTCACTTGGATCGCCACCAACTCGCTCCCATTCTTCTTTGGCTTGACCAAGCAGCTTGAAGTTCTTGGAGATCCAGACGGCTTTGCGGCGACCCTGGTTCCAGTTGTCCATCATGACGCCGGCCGCTTCTCGCGCTTTGCCGACACCCGTTCCGTCGCCAATCATGTAGCCACGGCGAGTTCCATCGGGAAGAACCTGCTGGTGCGACTGCCCCGCAGCGGCAACAGCTTCCAATTGCACGATACTCAGATTGACGAATTCGCCATTCTCGTTCGTGTAACCCTCCACCACCGATTGGTCGATGTTGGGCGTGTACGTGATCGGTGGGGCGTTGATCGCCGACATCGCTGCAGACTCGACGATCGACGCTGGGTGTGGCGTGCTGCCTTCCACCTCGATCGATGGCACATACGGCTCGTAGGTGACGTCGGTGATCTTCTCGACGCGACGAGCTTCCGGTGGGACCGGACGAAGTGTCAGGCCTCTTCCAGCCCCATCGCCAGGCTGTCGGCTAGTTGTATCGCTTGCTGCACCGGATCGAGTCCCCGCATTCGCTGATCCACCGCGGTTGCCTGATCCTCCAGCGGATCCGCTTCCTCGCCCAGACCTGCCACCACCAGCCCCAGTTGTTGATCCGGCGGGGCGATTGCTGCCGCGACCGCCAGATCCCGAAGTGCTTCCACCTCGTCCGCCCCCGGATTCTGGTCGAGAGCCCACTGAGCCAGTTGCAGACTGTGAACCACTGTTGGGTCCGGTTGCTGCTTCAGAGTCTCCAGCGCTTTCAGACACGTTTGGTTCAGCGGATGCTTGTTCCAGTCCTGAACCGATTTCTGGTCGGTCATTCCTAACACCTTCAAGTGTGGAGGCCAATTGCGAGAGGTTTTCTACCTTCGCTTCGACCACTGACACCGCGTCATTGGCCGGAAGTTTGTCGATCACCAGAACCCGAGTAGGGAACTGGGTTCCGTATCCTTTATAGACTTCACGGGCGACCTCGACATTGGCTCGCACTTGATACGGATGGTTTTCGAGCCAGCGAGTCATCCCCTGCGACTGACCACGCATCCCAGCTCCGACGATTGCGACCATTCTCCCGCCATCGGGCAAAAGCTCCATCGCACGGTCCATGTGCTTCCGATCCATCCCAATTTGCTTCTTGTTTCCGGTTCGTCGTCCCGATCGGGAAAACGGCGGATTCATAACAACCACGGTCGGATTGACTTTGCCGGCGAGGATCGAATCGATCTGTTCAGCGTCCTCGTTGAAGTAGCTGTCAAACTCCAGTCCTCGCATGAGGACCAAACGGTCCTCATCCAGCTCGTTGACAGCAACCTTGGCCCCTGCGTTCTTGGCGTGAATCGCAAGACCCCCGACACCGGCCGATGGTTCGAGAACCGTGTCGCTGTCGTTGACGTTCGCGATCCAGTTGACGACGTACGAATACGCGGGTGGCGTTGAGAACTGCTGCAGCGTGTCCTTTTCGCCCGTCCTCGCTTTGTGCTGCGGAACCGTTTCCATGAAATCAGTGATCGCAGTGATCGCCGAGGCGACCCCGGAAGCATCCGACGACATGATGTCATCTTGCGACACGATGTCACCCATCCGTTTGTTGACGGCAAGTTCCAGGGCGTTGTACGCACGAGAATCGCCGTAGGCACCTTCCGCGCGAGTGCCACCGTAGACTTCGTCCGCCGCACGGAAGAAGTCGTCTCGGGTGAAGTCTGACGATCCAAGGAGCGGAGCGATCCGTTCGGCCAGGGCAATGTCTTGCTCTTGTGGCGAAATCGGCTCGGGTTCAACTTCGGTCTCGGGCGACTCTTCGCCAAGCACTTCGGAAAACGTACCAGCGGGATCATCGACCATTCCACGAGCGTGGGCGCGTCGCCAAGCCGATTCAAAGTACGGTATCGCTCGGTCTCGCATCTCCGCCGGCAGGTTGGTAGCCACTTTCTCGGCGAATGCAGCAAACTGCAACGTACCCGCTTTGATCTCTGCGATTGCGTAGCGAACGGCGATCGTTGCAAGCTCGGGATCCAGGTTGGACGAAAGCTTGCCTTTGGCTTTGTCAATGAACTGATTGAACAGGTCATCCGCTTCTTGTCTCGCGGTATCTGCTGCCTGTTGGATCTTCGTTGGTTTTTTGGGCTCAGGTTTGCTGAGGTATTTATCTAGTTCCCGGAGCGTTGACTCTTTGTCGTACGGAAATTCTCCACGCCGCTCTTGCAGAACCGTGTATCCATTGCCTTCCGGGGTTCGCAATGCAGATCCTCCCCCCTCCCAGTCAACTTCATAGTCAGGAGTCTCAGTTTTGAAATACCCCATTCCTACGTGATCAGCAGGCTTGAGCACGTCCTGCGGAACCGGAAGCCCGATAGCATCTCCACCATAGACAAAGACCTTGTCGCCTTTCGCCACGCGATCACGCAGAAACCGAATATCGTCCTGCGTCCAGCCATCCGGAACCGGTTGGGCCGCGCCCCTGGTTTCAGGGGCGACGGGGCCCGTGCCTTTTCTTGGCGGTGTCGCCCCAGAGGGCGATGATTCCGGTCTATCAGTGGACTCGCTTGAACTGCCTGATCGTGTAGGTGTTTCTTCAGAAGTTTCCGGATTTTCTTCTTCGAGCTGGCGATCCATCTCCTCATCGACAAGTCGATCGATGTCGCTCATCTCTGGCTCGGCCGATTCTGCCTCAGGTGACGCGGTGTCACCTTCTGGTTCAGTTTCGACGGGTGAAGCTTCTGGAATCGCTCGATCGACGATTTCCGGTGGAAACTGTTCCATCAGCACATCGCGTAATTCCTGCCGAGCGGTCTCGGGGTAACGAACGATTCCAGCTACACGAGCAGCATTCAGACCGGGCATTACTTGCTGAACACGACTGGTGACACTCTGAACCAGTTTCATCTTCTTCTGGCCGGCGGCACTGCCATCGAAAATGTTGACGTCCTGACTGAGCTGGAACGCATTGTCTTCGATCAAACGAACAACATCAGCAGCTTGTTTTGGAATCGATTCCAGTTGGATGACTCGCTCGGCTACCGCACGAGCAATGGTCTCGGGCTTGAAATTCGATTGTGCACTGATCCCAAACTTTCGAAGGAATGCAGTGAACTGCTTTCGATCGTCGCCCTCCAGCACAGCAAGAGTGTTTGCAACGTCCTGCTCAATCGTCTCCCGCTCCATGCCCTGGTACGTTTCCATCAATTGCTGAAGCGTTGCAGCGTAGCCCACGTTGCCTTCAACGCTTTTCACTTCATCAGGGGCAACGATTCCAAGGAATCCACCCTTGCTTCCCGAAACCGTGTATTTCCCGTCAGGGCGAATCTTCGTCACAACTCCGCGACCACTCGCTCCATTCCGCACTTTTTCAAACTCGACTGTGTCACCAATGCGAATTGGTCGATCAGGTGACACCGTGTCGCTTGGGGCCTCTTCGGCCGCGGGCGACTGTGTCTCGGCTTGGGGACGCGGTCGAGTTCCCTTCTGTGGTTCTGCCTCAGATGACGCGGTTTCGTCACTTTTTGGGGCAGGCGTTGTGTAATACGCAGAGGCAATCGTTCGCTGGCCGTTGTCCAACAACAAGTCAACTGTGGAATCCCCTCTTACTGTGTCAGATTCAACGGTTGCCTGTATCTGCAAATCATCCTTCGTGAACCCCGTCGACATGACGACTCGATCACCACGTTTGTAAGGCTTCTCTCGCAACTGTTCTTGCGATTGCCTAAGAACCACGCCCGGAGAATCAAGAACTTCAATCCCACTGGATTCGGCCTGAGACCAGCCTTCTTTCTTTAGGCGACGTTTGTAGTCGGCTCGTGATTCACCCTCTCGCTGACGCCAACTCACTCGCGATTCGGTGTCGTACTCGGTGTTAGAACCCACCACCGGCCCCGACGCCTGGTTGTCGGGATCACCTCCTTGGCGCGGTTCCGGGGCCGGGGTGGATGTTTCGGAAACGGGTGACGCGATGTCACTTGCAGGCTCGTCGAGCTCGTCTTTAGTCTTGAATCTGTCTTCTCTGGCATTTGGATCAATGAAACCTTGGTAGGTAACGCCTCCATTTGGCGTGCGAACCGGTCGCATCTCAACCTTTTCATTGGCACCACCTACGGACCGAACGCCATTTTCATCTTCGTAAACCGGTTCGCCGTCAGAGTTAAGTCCAATTGCACCCTCTGGAATTTCCGCACTTGTGTCACTTGCTTGCGGACGCGGCCGAGTGCCCTTTTGTGGCTCAGCGACCGGGATGGGTGTTTCAGGCTCAGTTTCCTGGTTTCCTTGGAAACCAGTTTCCTCGGAAACTGGTTCTTGTGGAAACGTTTCCACCTCGGGTGACGCAGTGTTACCTTCGGCTGGACCAGAAACCGGGTTGTTCTCTGACAAATCCGTTTGTGCCCCTGGAACGTCTACCTGGGGCTCGACTGCTGGCGTTGCACCTGCAATCGGTGGTTCGGGCGTTTCCAGGCGTTCTGGCACGCGTGGCTCATTCTCGACCGCTGGGACGCCTCCAGTCGGCTCAGTCGCCGAATCGACCTCACTCGACGGGAAATCGCGAATCATCGGAATCAGATCGATCGCGCGACCACCGAGCCGCACAACTTCAATCTCGCCCTCTGGGTCTTCTGTGAGGTTCTTGAGCCACTGATGGTGCCCGTCGATCACGAAACCGTCTTCGGAGACGAGAATCGCTCGCTCTGGCCCTTCGTAGTTACGAGCTTCTTCCACCTTGTCCGGGGAGTATTCGGCCTGGGATGGCTTCAGATCGCCCGCACGGACGCTCTCCCGCTCGAAGTCGACTCCACGGGAGCGAACGTAGTTCGAAAGCGCACCACGCTGCTCGCTGCGAATCTGAGGCATCTCCGCACGCGGGATCCCCAATGTCCCGGAATTCTCGGCAAACCGCTCAAACGTTGGCTCGTCCGACTGAGTTTCCGTTTCGGCGGCTGGTTCGACTGCTGGCTCGGTGGAAACGTTTCCACCCTCAGGTGACGCGATGTCACCTTCGCCAAGCTGTTCCTCTGCCTTCCGGCGGTTGGCTTCTTGGGTTGCTTGATCCTGACGACGAAGTTCCTGCAGTTCTTCCAGCCGAGCCTTCCGCTGACGTCCCTCGGCGATCGCCGGGACAGCATTGGCTGTTTCCGTGAATCCACTCATGAACATCGTCTGCACGATGGTCTCGGTGACCGTTTGTTGAATTCGTTCCGGATCAAGTGCAGTAGGGTCCGTTCCGGCAAACTCGCTCGCAACGGAATGCCCAACTTCGGTGACGATTTCTTCTGGGATCTCAGCACCAAGTCGCTTCACAGCGTCCGCAACTCCACCTCGAACGCTCTGGCCGAGGGATCGACGGGCGACCAGGGATTCGATTCCGCCAAGTCCTGCACGCTGGAAGATGGTTGCTGGCAACGCTTCGATGAAAGCTTGAGACCCTGCGTACAACGCAAGTTCGCCACCTTCGAGCCCGAGATCCTTTCCGTCAACGATCGCCCGGTTACCCTCCTGGATCGATGCGGCGCCGATCGCTGCGGGAACCCCAGCTTTGGGGCCAAGTAACTTTCCGCCGGCACGAGAAGCAATTGCCATCGTCCCAAGACTGCGCGCTGCACCACGCGCGCCGCTCTGCATCCAATCAGGGACAATCCCGCCCTCTTCGGATTCACGCAACGCTTGCTCTACAAGACCCGATGAACGCGAAAGTTCATCTGCACGCTCGACCATCGAATCCGATCCGATGGCCGTTCCGACACCACGATAGATAGGTGACAGCGTGTCAGCGGCGATCATCTCAGCGAGTGGCTGACCCGGAAGTGATCCAGCCACATATTCCTTTGCCGCTTTCTGGTCGGCCTCTAGCTTCTGTCGCTTCCGGTCTTCTTCAAGGTTCCGCTTGAAAGCTTCATCGCGATCAACCAGCTCGGATTTCCCCTCGTCATCGAGAAGGAGACGTTCGTTTTCACCAAGCTTGACCGCAGGAAACTGTTCCCACCAATTACTCATCGTCACATCCTCAGTTGAGGGCGTGACCATGGATTCAGAAACGCTGTCGAATCACGCCCGTTGGGTCTACAAAGTACCGGGAATTCAGTTTCTCTGCTTCCGCAAGACTCTTCGGTTTCGGAAGCTCTGCAGCCAATCCCTTGAGTTCCGGATCCTCGATGTCCGAAACACTCATCCCAACGAATGACTCCGTGCCACTCAAGACACCCGTTTCTTCAACTAGGAAATCATCGATCATCGCAATTGCGTGATCTTCGTAGGTTCCGTCCTTCAAAGCACCTTGCTTTCGAAGGTTTTCGTAAGCCTCTCTTGACCCCGGCATGTTCATGATCTCTTCGATCGTCTTGCCGCGAGTCTCAGGGTGAAACTCCTTCAACATTTCGACTCGCTCGCGGGGCGACATGCGAATCATCTGTTTCCGGGCTTCTGTTTCCTGCGGAGTCAACGTGCCAGGGCTAGGTGTGTATGAGCGAGTCGGAGGACGAACAACAATCTCATCTTGAGTCGCCGCTGGCAGTTCACTTCCGATCGAACCAGCAACTCCAACGCCTCTCCCAGGAAGCACGTCCGAAGGTGACATGATGTCGTCCTCGGATTGCATCGGTGTTTGAGCTGCCCCCATGCCTGCCTGTTGCATGAACCGTTCGGGAACACGCGCGGGCATGTCTTGCTTCTGCGACCACTCCGAGTAGGTCATCTGGCTTTGAATCAGCGAATTCAGTTGGCGTTCCTCTTCGAACATGCGATTCATTTCGGCGAAAAGCTCCTGCGGAGTGATGACTTCGCTCGGGGCTTGGTCTCCCGCTGATGCCATCCGGCGGGACATGATCGCCTCGGATGCACGCTTCCGAAGGTCACCAAGGGCATCCTTGTCCAAACCGGAGATTGATTCGGCCCTCGCTGCAGACGACATCGTGTCACCTCCGCCTTCGCCGCCACGCATCTTCCACTCAAGTTCCTTTTCCTTGAGTGCGATCTCGCGTCGTTGATCCTCAGCTGAAAGCAGCGGACGAGCCTGCCATCGCCCCTGGGAGTCCTGCTGAACAAAGATCCCGGTTTGCGGATCGTACTGCTGTCCGATCACGTCGCCGGCGGTAGGGGACGGCTGAACCATCGAATCCAGTCGCGATCGCTGTGCCTTGTCGAGCCATTGTCCCAACGCTTGGTTGTATTGATCCGGCCGCAAAAAGTCACGCTGCTGCTCGATCGACCGAAGTTCACCCGAAAGTTCGCCCCAGACACGCTTCCCTTCTTCGGTGAGCGGAGCATTGGCGATCGTCTCACGCAGACCAGCGACCTGGTCTTCGAACAAACCAGTGCTCTTGGCGAGCCATTCGCCTCGCTGGTGAGGCAACAGACCGCCGGCTTCGCCCCTTTCCGCCTGCTCAAGTGCGAACCTCTCACGAAGTACGTCGATGTCCGTTGGCTGAGAGTCCCGGAAGTCGTTCTGACGACGATAGTTCTCATTCCGACCAAGCACCGACAAACGATCTGTTTCCGCCCGCCGGTCGCCGAGTATCGCATCGGCTTCCGAATTGGCCTCTGCCAGCCGCTGCCGGCGCTGATCGATCTCCAGTCCGCCACTAAACTCCACCTGCCTCTGACGCAGATCGGAATCGAACTGCCCCTGCTGCTGCGCAAGACGACGTTGCTCCATGTCCCGTTCGGCAATGAGCTCGGCAACCGCCTGTCGTTCTGCGACACGCTGTCGTTCGAGTTCATCCGATCGGTCCTTTTGGGCCATCGTCCATGAGGCAACGCCGATCGGGCGCGAAGGATCAAGATATGACGATGATCGGCCGGCTGGAGTGAATCGCACGGTTTAGTATCTCCAAGCGGAGGTGGAAGACGAATTGGATTCGCTGCTTGATGCAGTCGGCTGGTTCCGGCCCATTAATGCGTACAGCTCGGAGATTGCTTGGCCGAGTTCGCTATCGAACGAAATTTGATCCAGCCTTGCCGCATCCACCGACTGAATCTTGGACAGGAGCGTGGAAATGTTCTGATTGCGAAGCGATTCGTCCAATTGCCCTTGAGCTTCAAGACGGTCTCGCTCGACGCCCTGACGCAGTGTCGGAAGCACCGTGGAGTTGTACAGGCCGGTTCCAGCCAGTTGGGCGCCAACGGAGTTCGATCGAGACTGAGCGTCCCGGTCAATCCGATTCCGATCGTAGGAACCCAGTTGCGAAACCTTGTTCTCAAGCTCGGCGAACGAGTCATTGAGCGTCGAAATCCTGGCATCGGCCGCGTTGCTGGTCTCGCCGCGAAGCAACTTGGCGTAATCAAGCCCTTGCTGAATTTGGGCATCGGTCGCCGCCTTGGCGTTGTAATCCAGACTACTGCCGCTGGTGCTAGCCGACTCGGAACCCGGTGGAGTCGGAAACCCGGTTCCTCGCCCCTGTGATCCGCCTCGATTGCTGAACGCTCCATAACCGCCGTTTGGTGCTCGTAACACGATAATCTCCTGATTTGATGACGAGGTGACATGGTGTCACTTACTCACGAATAAACACGAGGACGACTGCAAGATCGCCCCAAGTCCCGGATCCAACATCGGAACACTCCACTTCCAGTTCGTCGGTAAACTCGAACCGATACTGAGCCTGAACGATCTCGCTCGAACTTGACCATGCCCCGTTGGGTTGGACCCCGAGACCGCTATCAGTGTTCAGAACACGGTTGGCGTTTCGGCGAACGTTGATCTTCGGCGCCGTGGATCCTGTCGTCTGGGCGAACGTTGCGACCTGACAAAGATACGCGGGACCGCCGAGCCAGAGAAACCGATCTTTCGCGATCGTCTGCAGGAGCGTTGTTGAAGTCGATCCGTTGAAAGTGCCGGGAATGAGCTTTCGCTCCTGGAACGAAATCTCGGGAGAACCGATCTCCAGCGAATCGATGTCTTCGTTGGTCGGAAGTGCGGGGCCGACAAGCGTGATGCTCGTATTGGCTACGATCCCGACCACGTAGAAGTAGCGATAGACGCTGTTCTGTAGCACCCTGACGGGAAGGTACGTCTGGAACGCCGATGTGTTGGTGATGGTGATCTGGGACGTCGATGGAGGTGCAGCGTTGTAATCCGAAGCGGAGACCACTTGCCATCGACTGCCGGCCGAAATCTGGTTTCGAAGTTCGGAATACGGCATTCCCCGCACTTCGCTCCCCTGCAGCACTGCAAAAACGTCTGCGTTGGATGGAGTCACGGAGGCGTTGAGTTCAGAAAACTGAGTCATGTCTACAAGCCCTTGGATCGAAGCAGTGCGTAGTTGTCGTTGACGGTCTCTTGCAAGTCTTCGATGAATTCGATGATCTGCAGAAAGATCGCGTTGATTTGTGGGTAGTGGAAAGTATTCCAGTCCGATTGAGTGACAGCACCGCTTGGTGTCGTGTACTGCCCGAATGGCAAATTGCTGTAAACGTAGCTGTTGTCGGTAAGCCCTGCAGCGTTCCCGTAGCCGAAACCCCAGAGCAAAGAAGCGGAAAGCTGGCTCAAGTCGCCAGAACTGTCCGTGAAGATGACTGAACGGTTCAGCAGATTGGGGGCGGTTGGCACACCTGAGAAGTCCGGAACCAATTGCCCGTTGTCGAAATCGAAACCGTTTCCGACAGCCACAATTAGTTCGCCGTTCTTGAACGACAACCCGTCGCCAACGTCTAGCGTCAAAAGGTCGTTGACTGTTTCCAGTCCATCACCGAGCAATATCTGCAAAACACCAGTCTGCGTCGTCAGTGGACTGACAGCACCAACAACCAATTGATCGCTGACAATAGCCAAGCCCGCCCCAACGTTGATCGAAATCTGGTTTGCAGCATTCGCAACAATGCCGCCACCGGAAGCAGGTGACACCGCGTCGTTTTTCAGGATGCCGATGGCATCCCACGCGTTGTCGAGCCGATCACCCAGTCGATCGAACGCGAATCGGATCTGCTCGCGCGACGAGAGATCCGGAGGGGTTCGGAACGGAAGATCTTCAGGAAAACCGCTCATTGCATCCTCACAAACGTGTCTTCGAGCACTTTGGCTGCACCACTCTCAAACGACCAGTTTCCGGTTCCTGCGATTCGGACACAGAACGCAGAACCCCTTGCTCGTGGCCTCATCGTCCGAGACTGGCCTCCAGCAATGCTTAAGGCGTAAAACGGCGAAGTCCCTGTGTCGGCGGCTTCTGCAGCCTCCTCGGCCGTCTCGCCGACGTACACCTCGACTGACACCGTGTCACTTCCCGTATCAGTTGCGATTTGCAGTTCGTTCAGCAAACCATCCATGCAGTACGTTTCATTCAGCGGGTAGGGGCCAAGAACCACTTCGCTACTGATCGCCGTTCCATCGTCGTTGCTTCCGCGGCTGAATTCACGAACGTAGCCATCGGAGCACAGAACAAGCATTTTGCGTGTCTGAGTAGGATTCCCAGTGAATCCAATCGCCGAGACGGGCTCGTGGTTCGCGGTAAAGCCCATCTGCCAGAACGATTGCGTACTCAGGTCGAACCACCAATGCTGGCCCGATCCCGAACCCTTGGGCGTGATGAAGATCACAATCGCTTCATCTTCGCTGTCATACGCGAGCGTCGTGTCGTAGTTATCCCGATCCGCGACAAGCATCTCCCGTGGAAGCGTCTCCTGCGTCAGAGGAACAGGAGCGGAATCTACCGACGAGTTGATTCGGTACAGCCCGTTCTTGGACAGAAAGTAGACTTCTTCGCCCTGGCCGCGACACCACGCCGATGTGTCGACGCATCCGACCGTTCGGCTCAGGGGATAGAGCTGGCCTTGATAGACCGGATCGCCACGAAGAACCCAAGTCGAATCTTCGCCAAACATGAGCAAGTAATCGTAGCCGGCGGGCGCCATCGCAATGATCGGATCGCCCGGTTGCCCTGCATCGCTGTTGGTCGCCGCAACGGCACGAGAGAAGTCCTGTGCGTCTGCCCCGTAGTCGTAGTCGAAAATGTCCCCGACTCGCGACATGAACCAGCCCCGGCCGACTGCGAACACGAGACGATCTCGGTACACCGTGATCGCTGTCGCGCCGGTCGGAACGAAACCAGTCGTAGGGATCAGGTTGCGAAGGATCTCGTTGTCAAAGTCCAGAATCTTGGGACCATCGAGCACCTTGTAAGTGACCTCGCCGCTTGAAGTGAGGCCTGCGACGTCAATATTGGTCGTCTCGACGCTTTGGACGCCATACGTGCCGTTGATGTCGCCGAACAACTGAACCGTGTGCTTTTCCAGGTCAATGTTCAGCGTATTCCAGTCAGATATCGCCGTTGACGATAAACGGCCGTTTGTGACGGTCCCCGTGCCTTCCGACACGATGTCACCCGAGCTCGCGAGAATCAAAGTCCCTTGGTACGTCGTCACCGTGCCACGGGGAATCTCACCGAAGTTGAAGTCGGAAACCACGAGTGCATCGCCGGTCTCTGTCTCCAGCGGTTCGCCATCGGAAACCTCCAGGATCCCCGCAAGTGCTTCCAGCGTTTCCGTGTAAACCACGCTGCCGGCCGCTCCCGACTTGACCGACGAAGATTGGTACGCATCGGAGGTGGTGCCTACCACGAGCGTTTTGTAGGGATCACCGTCAACCGTGACCAATGCCAGAATGAATTGCGGATCTCCAACCAGTTGATTGGAATATCGCTTCACCAGACCGGGGCGAGTGCCACCACGCGCGCGGCCATCGGAAGAGTCTGGAAACACATTCTTTGCGTAGAAAGTCGTTTGGGGGTCCGACTCTTTGAATGCGATTCGGCGATCCATTCCCCCAAGGGGAAACGGCAAGCGAAGTTCTCTCATCTGGGCTACCTAAAAACGGGGTGACATGATGTCACCCGCAAGTTTAGTAGGTTTGCCCGTTGTAAGTCACGGCATTTTCGCCGTATCCATACCGCTGGCTGTCCACGCTGATGCCGCGAGTGGAGTTGTCGCCGTTGTAACCCAGTTTGGCCGGTGTCTTGAGGGCTTCGTCGTGCATCACAGATGCAATCAGTCGCTCCTGGGCCAATTGCTCGTGCGGACGCTGTTTTCGGTTGAGCATCACGTCTGCTGCAGCTCGGCAGAACTCCAGGATGGTTTGGAAGTGGGTATCACCCCCGTGAATCACAGTGGTGTCGTTGAATGTGTCAACTCGATAAACAAATTCTAAAACGTATGCACTATCCGGAATCGGCCAAAACGTAATTTCGTAGGCGGTTCCGTTGGTCAGAATGTCTGACTTTGCACGCACTCCAAACTCAAGTGGTCGTCCCTGAGCCTGAGCACTTGACTGCAGTCGTCTTCGAACACGCCTTTCACCAAACCTGTGAATCGGCGGGTAGATGACATTTGCCCCTGGCTGGTAACTCAGCACAGAGTCTATGCCACCAAAGTTCGACGGTAGATCGTACGTCGACTGCCCTGCAACCAATGTTAAGCTCGTCTTGGGGTACAGGAACGACCATTGGTGGCTTGTTTTTCGTCCAGGCAGCGGAGGTGGAACATAGAACCGCCGGGTTCCTTGCCGGATGGCCTCTTTGACCATTTCGACCTGGGCCGTCGTCCATCCCTTGGGATTCTGCCCAAATCCCATGTGGTAACCGATCAGGCTGTTCAGCGAGTTGCCCGTGTCGGTCAAGTCGCTGATCCACGACGTCGTGTCACCTGTCGGTTGCCCCGTGTGCTTGTCCAGGTGGATCGAAGCCGCGAGCCGTTCCATGAACTTCGCGTGCGCGGGTCCGGGTTGTCCCTTCTCGCGGTCCTCAGCGACCGCCAAACAGCTTGCGAGGATCATCTCGGCATGTTGTCGCCCACCAAGCGGATAGACGTTACTGCTGCTTAGAGGCTCTGGGGCGACCGTGTAGCGGAAGTTGAGCGGGAATCTTCCGCCAGGCACCGGGTAGACGACCAGTTCCCATCGTTGCGATGCCGAGCCGTTACTGGTTTTCGGGCGGAGTGCAGCGTACTTCGGTATCGACATGGATGGATTCCCTTAGGCACGAATGATTTCGTGATGCACTCGGATATTGCTGGTGGCGGAAGCAGTGGCGATGGTGATGTTGTTCGATCCATCGCTGCCCCATGTTACGAGACTGCCTCTGTTTTCGCTCACCTCGATTGAAGGAGAGTTCAGGTTGGCATTCCGGTAACCGACCAGTGCTCGGGACAGAACCGCAGCGCTGTGGTCTTTGACCGTGATAATGACCGTCGAGTTCGTATTGGCCGTTCCAGCGTACAGAACAATCGTTGGGTTGGATCCATCGGTATCGACCAAGCCCCATTCGCCATCGATAAGAATGCCCGCGGACGGGTCGGTGGGTAGCGCGAAACCGCCCGTCCAGCGAACATTCCTGCACAGTGGCGTCTGAGTCGCCGTTTCGTAATTCGGCCCCGTCCTGATGACGTATCCCACCGGATTGCCACTGACGTTGCCTTTCTCGCACCCGATGTCTTCGATGACCGTGTGCAAGTTGTAGTTGTCGTTGAGGTACACCAACGAGCCGCCGTTGTTGTCCACGTTTCCGCGAAGTTGGTGAATCGTGCTGTCGTAGAGACTCGCCCCATCGATGTGAACGATCAATCCGTCCGACGTGGTGTCATCTGCACCGCCAATGGTCGTTCGGCCAATGTTGGTCCGTGCGTACGAGTTCCCCGACACTGAGTCGTCAACGTCCGCAATACTCAGGATGTTGACCCACGCGGATGTTTGGTATTGCCGAATCCGATTGTCGACCGTGTTCCAATACCAGTCATTGTTCGAAGGTGACCCTGGATCACTTGCCAGCTCGCCCTGATACTGGGTTCCAGGAAGGTTTTGTCCCTGCAAGCCAAGGATGAACGACCAAGCCTGTTCTCGCCCCTTCATGCCGTAAATATGACCGCACCGGCGACCAAAGATCGGATTGCCGGTATCGCCGATCGAGTTGTTCTCGGACCAGGAACGCCAGATCATCAAAAGCAGACCGTACTCGAACGTTTCCAGTTCCGCCGGGTGCAGGTAGCTTCCACGGATGTCTCGGCCGGCAATGAACCACTTACTGTTTGCCGTGCTGTTTCCGGTCGCGTGACCGCCTTCCCAGTGGAATCGCATCTGAGAGTCCTTGTCGCCCTCAAACGTGAAAATGCCGTTTCCGGTCCCAGTGTGAGTGAAGTTCGCTCCCTTGGCATCAAACCAGAGATCACAGGTTACCCTCGGAAAGTCTCCGTTCGCTGCGTAGTGTGAAACTCGGTCGATCTCGTCGAGCAGGTAATTCCCACGCATGACGATACTGGCCGAACCAGTCACGTTGCCACGCGTGATCGCTGCAAGCAGCATTGCTTCGAACGCCGCGGTGTCGTTCGTGGAACCGTCTCCGATCGCGCCGTAGTTTTCGGGGTAGAAGACATCCCGAGTCGGATCGTAAGCCCCGCCAGCTTGGGGCGTCACCACGTCGACGTCTGCAGCCAGCAAAGACCGTAGGTGTTCTTCTGCAACGATCGGAACGCGCCCTTCGCCCGATGTGATGACCAAGTCGCCGTGCGAGCCTGAGAAGCCTTCTGGGAGCTGGTACTCCGTCACGTTCGCTAGCGTCTCCAGCGTTCCCATTTGATTCAGGAACGACCAAGTGTGCGGTTTCCGCTTTCGGTCGTCTTTTCTGGTTTCCTCGTCATCGCTTTCGCTGATCTGCTGCAAGGGAGGCGGGAAGTAGGCCTGCATGACTCCCGATTGCAGAATCGACTCCACTCGCGCGACTTCGGTGGAGTTCCACTGCGTATAGTCGATGCCAAGGCCAAGCGAATGTCCGATCTCCTGAGCAAGCCAGTGATACGAACCGTACTGGATGTTCGCGATCGGAAGCGATGTAAACGACATGATGTCACCTAAAAGGATTGCAGCTAGAAGGCACCGCTAGCAATTGGACGAGCGATTGAGTAGATCGCCCCGCCTGATGCTTCTGAAACAACAATGTCACGCGTCTGCGCATTGCTGTTGGCTAAGCCATCATTGACGAGAAAACTGACTGTTCGAGTTCCCGTTGTCAGTGGATTCGTTGTGTTGGCAAAGACGATGCTTCGGAGTGCTGCCTGGTAATTAGCAGCCGTAGTGGTACCCGTGAGCGTTAAGACACCAGTGGACGAATTGAATGAACCAGAAATCCCGTTTTGAGTAACGAACTGCAGGACATCCTCTCCTTCTTCATAACCTGAAGTGATTGAAGCTGTTGCAGATTGGATCGAGCTATCCAAGTCTTCCACCGCCAGCGTTTTCGTAATTCTCGCCGCTGTTACCCCTTCCCCAAATGAAAGCCCGCTGCTTTCGATAGCAGATAAAACGGGATCGTTATTCTGAATCGCAAAGGTCACATCTGGCAACGCGGTATTTCCCGCGTCAGTAGCATCACCGCTTGCAGCCGTGTAGGTAAGCGTCTGACCTACCGCTGATCCAGACGTTGTGAATCGCCAGGTACGCGGCCCTGTTTGACTTGGGCTACTAAGCGTGACTCCGCCCTAGCAACTCAGCCCAGCAAGCCACCCCGAATCCGTGCCCGTTGTGTAACGGTTGAAGCTCAGTTCAACGGTTGACGAATCAATCACCTCCGCCGTGAAAGTGTAGGTCGCCAGGTTAGGGATCGTGAAGCTGTCCCAGAGCGTATCGGTTCCGTCGATATTGCGCTGACGAAGAGCGTAATCGACCCAAACGGGATTAAACTGTGACTCAAGCCCAAGCCTCACAACGAGGTATGCGAGACGGCTGTGTTCCTGGATGTCACGGTAGTGATTTTCAACCGGATTGACTGCCCAAAGCGGCGTAGACCGCTCAGGCTCATCAAAGATCCGAAGCCCCCACTCAGGCACATGCTCCCACGTCCCACGAACTGACGCGGGGAAATAAGCGTTTGATGGGCTATCGCTTGAGTAAGTGCTGGGGGCATTAGATGGATCAACGAATGTTCCGCCATTACCGGATGCGTAGTCAAATCCAGCGTCGGTAGTCTCAGACAGCAGAGTGCTGTCCACATACTTGTACTGCTCGCCAGCCTCGACGCCCCTCCAGTCACCATCCGTATGTGACCTGATAACTGGGATCAATGTCGCCGTGTCACCAAGTGCCGCTGCCGCAAACAGCATATAAGGCAATCGACCCTGACTCCAACCGCCGTTTGCCTCAATGCCCAAGCCTGCTTCCCGCAGCGCGATGTAGTCAAGACCTCGCTGGATGCAGGCGTAGACAACTTCTGACTTGTAAGTCTCGTCGGAACATGCCACCGCGCAGTGCAACCCGAACTGGTTGGCCATATCCTGACCGTAACCAGGATGATAAGCCGCAGGCACGAGTTTCGCCGCTGCAACACCATCTGCTGTCCCTGGCTCGTAGACCACACCAGTGGGCGTGGCGACTGTCAAGCCATTAGCATCCGAGGGGAGAGTTACGATGTCAGACAGCGAGTAAGATCGTTTCGTAACCCCGCCGGTATAACCAGGCCTGAAAGTGTCCTGTGAATCAAGCGTGGCGCCTGAGCAGTGGAGAACGCAGCAATCCTGACCCAGTGATCGGCCATCGTCGCCAGCTTCAACACCCCGTGTCCAAACCACCGTCCCATCCGCTTCGGTTTCGTCGGAAGACGGGAACGAAGGCTTTGAACTTGCCGTGGTCCCTGCTGTTGTGCATCGCCAATACCGACCTGACTCAAGAATCGCATCGCCAAGGCTGAATGCGGTGCTCGTGGCGTGGGTGGAGAGCGTTGGCCAAGCCAGCATCGAAACAAGGCAGTCATCATCACTCAGTGTGAGCGGGAATGAGACCGCCGTGCTGACGTCGTAAGCAGGTCCGTTAGGATGAAACGGATTTCCACTCAGGGTGGGGTTTAACGCCGATCCGTGAATTGTGAGACCGGTTGGCGGTGAATCGTAAGCAACACTGTTAAGTGCCACCGCATTGGTGACTCGCGGCTCGCCGGTTGGAGTGATCCCGACAGTTGGGCTACTGGCAAATGTATAAATGAAGCCCCGGTGATAGATCGTAGTGGAAGTCTGCTTGGAGTTGTTAGTTGCTGCGTCATCTGTGATTGACGAGTCCGACACCAAAACCGAAGGCTCTAGGGCAAGACTCAGAATGCGATTGCTCCCATTGGCCAACCGAAGCCGCTGACGACCTGCCGCGACAGTTGTCACGCTCTGGATTGTTCGGGACGTCTCCGTGCCTGACCCACCAGCACTGACGGAGAAATCCGATACGCTGGTATCAGTCGACGCCACTTCAATATCGAACCCATTTTCCGCAACCGTCGCACTCAGGGTTGGGGTTCCAGCCTCGAATACCAGTGCTGCTGCTACTATCCGCAGACTGTCACTTCCGGCAAGAACACCAGTGCTTCCGGTCAACGCTCTGTGCTGAGCAGAAAGGGCACTTCGCCGTGCTCCAAAACGGTCCACGGACTTCGTGTAGCCAGATTGCAATCCATGGGATGTCGTGTCGCCAGTGGATGCGGTCGCAAGTAACAGCAAGCATGAATCTCCAGAGCTTGCTGCCTGATCTGCCACCGAATAGCTCGTGCCATCCGAGCTATCAACGGCAAAACGCAGAACTGTACCTGATGACCCGGTGACTTCGATCAGTGACCACGACTTGTAACCACTGGCTTCAACTCCAAACGTATACGATGTTTCTGAAGCCGCTGCGGAAGTATCTTTGCGGTAGACATCAAGAATTGGCCGGCTTGACGATGAGCCACTGGGGTCTACTGACGTAAAAAGACTCCAGCCAGAGGGAATTGAGTTTACTGCGGTTGATAAATCTTGCCTTGCAATTGCAAGGAAAAGCTCTGCACCCTCCGCCGCACTGGTAGCATCGGCAACAATACTGCCGGATGCGGTTCCTGCTGGACCTGCTCCGTCTAACTCTTGGAAATTGATTGTCATTTACTCGCCCCTATCCCTTGGCACTGCCGAATATTGACTTCGCTATTTTCAACCCGCACACCCGCAGTCGTTCCGCACGCCGCGGTGTCGTGAATCATCTCTACGGAAGCAATTCTGTAATTGTGATCGTGATCGATCCAGAAACGCCAGACGCAGAAATTCCAAGGAAACCTCCGCCCGTCATCTCAAACACCTTCTCGGCGGTTGTGGTAGCCTCCAGCGTCCCGGTAGCAGTGGGCGTGGAAAATGCGATCAACTCATCTTCTTTGTCGCCCGTCTGAAACGTGAGCGCGCCAGCAGCACCCGAGCCATATTTGACGAACACTTTGTAATTCGTCTGGATCAAGCGAAAGACATCGCTTTGCCCGTTTGCTGAGATCACAAGTTTGTTGTCTTTTAGCACTGACACGATGTCACCTTCGGGTTAGTTTGCGGGAACCAGATCGGAACGGTTGATGCCTTCGCGGATCTCGTCTTCACCCTCAACCTGGACGTTGGCTTTTCCGTCACTGAGGCACCGCATGAACTTTGCGTCGAGAATTCGATCCGAGTCTGGGTCTCGATACCAAACCGGAGTTCCCTTTTTCACTTGAGCCCAGTTGACCTTTTTGGGTGGTGGAGCGTCCGCCGCGTCACCAATGTCACCATCGTCCGGGGAATCGCTTCCGGCTTCAACTAGATTTATTCGGTCGTCTGGCTTGTGTCGCAAGTCGTCCGGATCACCTTTGAAGCTTTCTTCGTCGACATCGTCGGGAAACTGGTCTTTCACGAGTCGCACGTCGAAGGCATTAAACTCGTCGATCTGCCCTCCGCGCTCGACCGCGAGCGAACCGGCCGACACCGATCCCTGAAAGGTTGCATGGTCCGTCAGCCATTCGTTGCCGACCTGGACTTGGACGGGCGTCCCTTCATCGATTCGTCGCCAGTCGATCTGTTCGCTTTGCTTTGCGAACTTCGCTTGGCCGCACGAACAACCCAAGAAGCGAAGCATGTCAATCAAACCTGTTACCCCAAGTGGCCCGCCGGCGCCTTGGCGATGGTACATGCGAATCCGGATCCCGTACTCTTCTTCGATTTTTTTCGGGATGACCTCGATTCCGAGCATCTGTTGAATGCAAAGGTGGTCTTCTGGCACGATCATTTTGCTGTTCCTCAATCAAGATTCCTGTAGGTGACACGATGTCACCCACGAAAAAACGCCAATCTGCCCGAACAGCGTGAGCAGATTGGCGTGGAAAAGCAAGTCAGCGCAGTGGCCGGATTACGCTAACCCGCTTGATAGAACGCCCAGAAGTCGAGATCGACGCTTTGGGGATCATTGTTAGCAGAGCCTTTGATCGCAGCGTACATCGCCAACTCTTCGCCATCGGGGAACGTGGAAGCCGCAATCAGGTCCGACGTCACATACGAAGATTGCTCTTCATTGTTGACGAAGATCTTGATTCGCTTTCCAGCCTCGGCGCTCGGATCGTAAACGAATCCGACGTTGTACCAGGTGTCTGCGACCAAGGCGGTCGGCCAAGTCCACAACTCCTGGGTTGGCGAACCAGCCTTGCGATACCAGAAGTTCAACGCGTCACGGTCCGACTCATCGATGTAGAACCCGATGATGTCATCGCTGCTGAACGTGTGGCCCGACGCGTCCTGGATCGGCGTATTGGCTGCAGCCAGCCCTTCTTCGCCGAGACCCAAGAAAATGCTGCCATCGTTGTTGGTCACGCTTGGCAAGCGGAATCGGAACTCACAGACAAGAAGCTTTGCGTCGGCTGCCGTATCGCTAATCATCCCCAGAACACCCGTATTGCCGTTGGTGGCAAGAATGGTGTCGTGGTTGTCACCATCCGACGTGTCGGTCGATGTGGTGAGCGTGATGACGCTTGGCTTGTCCGCTTCCTGCTTGATCGAGCCAACCGTGGCATCCGCTTCGATGTAAGCGAAATAGCCGCTCGGTGGCTGCAACTGCCCTGCGGCCGTTGTGACCGTCAGGTTGGGAAACGAATTGAAGTCGTCGTAAAGCATGAGCCCCGAAGCACCGCCATCGGCAGTCATTTGGGTCTCAACAAGACGTGCCCACAACCGCGGGCTGAGCTTGGTTCCCCGTTGTCCGACATGGGGCGCCATCAAATTAGCTGGAAACATGGGTTCTTTTCTCTTTCGTTACGGAAGTGGGTTTGGAGGTGACATCACGTCATTTGTGACGGAACGTCTATTTGGAACCGACGAACAGCAATCGGCGGTTGTAGCAGATGTAGTTCATCCAGGTGTCGTAGTGCACCGTTCGAACCGTGTGCTGCGTGTGACCCGGAGCTGGCATCGGTTTGGATCGGCGGTTGTTGCATCCGCGTTTCACAAACGGACGGAACACTCGCCAGTTGATGCCGTAAACCGGATCGCTGGTGTCGTTGGTTTCCAGGTAAGGAACCCACTTCACAGGCACGCCGCCGATCACGCCTTGGTTGATAAAACGAGCCAAGTCGTTCCCAAGGTTGTCGTTGCGACTTTCCGCCAATCGCTCCAATGCATCTTGCACACGATAGGTCGTGTACATGCAGTGGTCCGCATCGCCGTAGCCCAGTTCCGGGTGAGGAACAGGAGCTTCGAAGAAGGTCATCGCCAACGCACGCTTTACCTTCTTGACGAAGTCGTTCGTGGTGACTTGGCTGTACCCGAACGTGTAGTTTCGCCACTTCGGGTAGTCGTTACTGCTGATTCCGCCGGCACCGGAAGAGAACCCGGATGGATTTCCACCATGGAATCCACCTTCTGGCTCAGTCGTCGGATCCTTCTGCATCCAGAACGGAATCCCGTAGGGGCGTTTGTCCTGCGGATTCAGCGGAGCAGACCAGAGGTTTGTCTCATTCAGTTCGGCAATGTCCGAAAGGGCCGAGTGCTCTTCCATCTTGAGATGGCTGATAATCATCTCTCGACTGCTTTGGAAAATCTCCTCGTCGACATCGTAGGAGAAGTTGCCAGTTTGCTTAGTCCAAGGAACAGAGCACTCAATCGTGTTGTCCTCGACCTTGCTGCTGTCCTGAGCAAACAATCCGGTGTTTCGAGCATTGCCGGTGTTCTTGGTCTTCAACTTGAAGTTGATGTCCTTACCACCTTGCTCGATCACCGCTTTGTCGGTGATGAGCTTCGAAGCAACGTAATGCTGGTAGTCCAGCGCAATATCTGTCCACGACCGCCGCTTGAAGAGCGACAGCGTCAGATTGACGAGGTCATGTACTTGATCGGGCGTCAACATTGGGCGATCTCACTTTTAGGGAAACGGGTGACACGGTGTCACTTGCAAGTCCCCACAATCTGAGCATTCCCAAAAACCCTCTCAACTCAAAAATTTCACACCGCCCCGTTCTGACGCTGAACCTTGTCCCAAAACTGCTTCAGTTTTGGGTTATTCGCAACCTCAGCCACCTCATCCGAACCGCCTTGAGGTGCAGGTGCATTCGAACCGCCGGAACGAGCACCGGACGAAGTTGGACGCCGTTTGCGAGACTGCCGGCGAACCGATTCGGTCCGCTTCGGATCCGGTTCGGTCTTTTGCGACACCATGTCACCCATGACGATTCCAGCCGCGCGGCGGGCGATATGCTCGATCGGGATGTTTGCTTGCCCCTGTACAGCCAGCGAGTCGTACATCCGCTGCATGGTCTGGAAAACGGAATCTCGGTTCATCTGGTGAACGTTCCCGATCTGCTTCACCCTGCCACCACCTTCGTCAAACACCTTGCCGAATTGTGATTCATCCAGTGAATCCAGGGCTTTGTGGAAGGAGACCAGGGCGTCGTGATGTGCACGCTGCTGCGATTCGACCTCTTGCTGCTTCCGCTGTTCAATCTGGCGATTGTGCGCCTTCGCAACGCGGATGAAGTTCTCGTCGTAGTTTTCTGCCTTCATCTTTTCGATGTCGAACGGCTGGTCTACGTCGTCGTCCTGATCCGCTGATTCGGTTGCGGCCGGTTCTTGTTTCGCCTGCGGACGCGGTTCCGGCTGTTGGTGCTGCTGAAAGCCGGGAATCTGGGATGTTGCTGGCTGCGTGCCGGATGCGAGGTTGCGATCGACCATTCGGCCGAAGCGTTCGAGCTCTTCTTTGCTCTCGAACTCCGTCAGGTCTTTTGCAGAAAGCCCATAGCTTTGAGCAAACTGCTGCGTTTCTTCGTTCTCAAACCACTTCGATTCGCCATCCGGTTCCGAACCGTCGCTTTGCGACACCGTGTCGTCTTCCGGGTAGTAATCATTCTCGTTGAGTATCGGCGGGTCGTCGTCTTCGACGTCATCGCTTCCGTAGGCCTCGTCGCCAAGGATCTCTTCGCGATCCTCGACAACTTCGTCAGCGACCGCGGTTGCTGTTTCGGCCGGAAGCGGTTCGCCCTTCGCCAAGGCGATCTCGCGTGGGGTGAGTTTGATTGAAGTAGCCATTGTTGCTGTTCCTTTTCTGGGGTGACGTGATGTCAGTTACACATGCGAAACGAGAATGATAGGCCTCATCGCTCGCGATTTACAATCTCTCGCGCATGTTCGAGCATGTTCGGGGACAAAACTTGACCGCTGCCATTCCGGCTGTTTTGGTCGGTGAAGCCGCGAGATTCCATGTAGCGATGCTTGGCCTTTTCGCTGCCACACTTCACCTGAATGAACTCGGGAACTTCGGGATCCGGAACAAACTCGATGTCAGTGTGATTGTGCAATTGGCGATGATCTTCCATCTCGGCCATTTGTTGCCGAGGGAAACCCAGTGCATCGCTGACGATTTCGGTTCGGCCGCGCTCGCCGACTGACCGTTTTACAGAATGACGGTTGATTCGCTTGGCAAAGACGCCAGGCTCGATCTCCAAGAAACCGTCTTTGGCTTCCATCATCGTGGCAAAGTCGACGTCGATCACTTCGCCGGTGTCTTCGCGTCGGAATTGGTACTGGGTCACTGAGGCATTCCTCCCATTGGTGGTCCGGCTGCAGCGGCCTGATTCATCATCTGGGACGACTGAGCCATCGGGATTGTCTGTCCAGCCGAAACGTTCGTCCGGACGTAGTTTCGTGTGCTCGTCGGCGGCTTGGTCGGAACCTGAGCGATTGCGGGTGAGGTGGTGTCACCTGGGATTCCCGTGAATTTCACGATCTCTCGCAGCTCCGGAATATTCAGCATTTCCGCGTACATGCGAGTCAATTCGAACAAGTCGATCATGCCGCCCTGTTGCTGCAGGATGGGCGAAAGCGGAACGAGAACGCCCTGAACAAGCTCGTTGATCTTCTGCAGTTTGGTCTGCGGGCTCTGGTACTGCATCGAATACACATCGATGTCCAGGTTGTAATCGATGAACTTCCCTTCCCGATCGTTGGGCTTCCAAACGCTTTCCACTCGGAATGAAGTTCCTTCGATGGGAATTTCGTTGACGATCTCCTTCACCGGGTCGTCCCAAAGCATTAAGCCAAGTGCTTTCATCAGCCGAACCGTGCATCCGACGACGCGCTTCTGCATCTTGTCGACCTTTTGGCCGGCAGCTCCGTGAACCAATTGCTCTTGGCCGAGAGTCGCCGCTTGGGAGCCAAGTCCCAAGTGAGCCTGCAGGTTTCCAGCCATCCGGTCGAAGATCTCCATGCTCCCAATCATGAAAGCGTGATTCCCCGGATCCACACCCCCGAGCTTCATCTGGCCGACATCACTGGTGTCGTTCACGTTGATCGATTCGCCGTCATCGGCATTGATGATGTTTTGTGCGGCTTCCACCCCTGCCGCGTTGTAAAGCGTGATGTCTTTTTGACGTCGCGCTTGGCGAGCACCTTTCCGCATCAAGTCGTTAATCAGCGACTCCAGAATCTCCAGGTTCGCCGCTGGCGACGATGGCATGATGTTTTCTGGAACATCGTGGAATCCAAGGAGGTGGTACGGTCCCTGCTCGTCGCCTGTCCATTCTTCGATCGCAATTGGATCGCCATCGAGACGCATTTCGCGTCGATTCCCGACAACATACGTGTAGATGACACCATGTCGCGGAAGCCACAAGTCGATCAGGTCAACCATGTCTTCCAGGTCGTCGTTGTCCGCCTCGGTCGATCGACTGACTTGTTCAACCCGATCGCCGTCCAAACCCGTCCGACTTGATGGGTGGTGTTCTTCCAATGCGTCTTCGCCGAACAGCTCGATGGCATCATCCCACGCCAATCGGTACATGTCGCCGGCATAGCGGACTTCCGACCACTTCGTCGCCTGCATGTCGTAGACAAAGTCATCCAAGGCGATGTTGGACGCAAACGGACGTCCCGGGTCCATCCACAAGTCCGTCTCGATCTCCACCACGCCCGCGTCGGCCATGTGCGTTTTGATGACACCAAGGCCAAAGAATGCGTCCATCACCCACTTTTCCAGCGTTTCGTCCAAGTGGATTTCCTTGACCAACGCATTGAGGGCTTGCTGGAAGTGCCTCGCGAATCCGCGGTACTGAGGGAGTTTGGTCGAGATCATCACTCGCGGCTGGTCTGCCACAAGAAGCATTTGATACGCCTCAACCGCCTGCAGGAGCAAATTCACGTAGCGATTCGTGTTGTTCTCCTGCCGGTCCTCCTGGTGGTAGTGCGTTCCCGCGTAGTCTTCGATCAGCTTGGTGAGCGTTTCACGGTAGCCCCGGAGTGATCGATACGATCGCTGCACCGACTGAAACAATCGATGTTGATCCCCGTCGTATTTGAGCTTCGGCGGTTTCATCATCTCCAGGAACTTCTCTTCTTCGTCCGGTGAACGAGAAGCAGTCACCACCCCGCCAAGGTAAGCACCACTGGATGACATCGTGTCACTTGTGCGATGGCCGGCGTATTTTGCATCGGGACGTCGATCGGCACCCCCGCCGGTGTAGTTTCCTTGACTGACCCGTGGATTGAGCGGCATGGAATACATCGTGGTTCCTTTTTCAAGCGTTTGTGTCTGGGTCGTCATCTGCCAAGCCTTCCCAGCAACGGATACACGGAAGACTCAAAACCCATCGATGACAGCTCGGACAAAAAAGCTTCTGGTGCAACTGCACCGATGCCGATGCCGGGAGACCGTACTGGCGGCAAAACTGAATCGCTGAGACCGATGATTCACATAGCATACGGTTCAATCCGATGAACTCACCTGCAGAAAGCCCACAGCACTTCGCCCGAGTCATTACCGGAACATCCTGGATCGACCAGAATCCAATGACGCTCCGAACCGGAATGACGAGGTGTCGCGACAGATACGGGTTGTTTACGCCCGGCTGCCAAATCGAGGTAAGTGGTTTTCCGCCAGCCCAAACGTCTAGCGACTCAACACTGATCCCTTCCATCCGTCCGGATCTCCCTTCTTTGCTGCGTCTTCTTCTGCGTAAATCCTCATTCGCTCGGCCATCGTGCCCGGCGGAGGCTTGTTCGGGTTCTGCGACCTGATGTCGTTCGCCTCGCGTCCAACAAACGCGTTGGGCCGGTCTAAGAGCATTTGGCAATTCACGCCCAAGGCAATCACGCGGTCACCGTGGGCCTGGCCTTTGCTCGATTCGTCTTCGGTCACCAAGCTTTGAGCGTGCTCGATCTTGGAGTTCACGACGATGTACTGTTTGAACTCGGCCCCCAACTTCCGATCACGAACGACCACGTCACCGGCAAGCACCGCTCGGGTGATCTCGGAGAACATCACTCCCTTCGTGTTCTGGTCGGTCCAGAACCCCAGCTCCTTCGTTTCGCGTCGACCACGCTTCTTTTGGCTCTTCCGCCGGTAGACGTTTCCGTACCGAAGAGTGAGCACTCGCTTTGTAAAGGCCGCGCCGGCCGAACCGTTTGCCTCCCAGCCTAGGTAGGCTCCTCCCAACCATTCGGCCAGCGCGACCGCCAGATTCGCAAATTCTGATGGTTCAATGGTGTTACTTGCAAACGCAAGTATCTGCTCGTGAGTCGAAAGATCGGTTCCGACGAGCGTTGAGTTACTGGTGTGGCTTCCGCCGAGACCATGCGAAATGTCCGCCGACAATGCGTACGATCCAAACGGCGGCTTCCCACGAGCGTCCAGCGGCAACCAGAGATCAACCGGACCATTACGCACTTCGCTGAAAATCGCCTTCACCTCGGACTGACCTGATGTCGTGTCCTCGCTGATGATGAAGTTCCCCGTGTGCACCGGCTCTTGAGTCGTCTCCTGGATCACTTTGTTGAATTCGTCGCCAAAGACCAAGAACGATGATCCGGCGTAATCGCGATCCAACTCCTGAGCGATTCGCTGCGGTGTCATCCGCGGCCGATCGCACTCGTGGTCGTACCAAGGACTCCGTTCCTTCCCTTCCAGCCGGTAGCCCTTTGCCCGAAGGCGACTGAAGAGATCAAGCACCTCCTGAGTCGGCGGGTCATAGTGCTTGGGAAGCGGGTTGTTCTCGGGATCGACCGCAACGGGCAATCCCTCCTTGAACATGTAGAGACCACGGTTCCGACTGACGTTCTGTTTCCAGTCGATGATAACTTTCACCATGCTCGATGGCTCGTGCATCACATGGTAATACTCGTTGTTCTGTCCATTGACCGTGGAGATGAACAAACGACTGTTGGTCGCTCCGTGGCTCGAATTCAACGCCTCGGAATCTTCTTTCTTCTTGAAGAACGCGAATTCATCCATCATCGCCCAGGTGAGACGACCACCGCGAAACACGTCTCCCGTCGCCGCGCCGGCCGCGATCGAAGCCCCGTTCCTTAAATTCACCCAGGTGTGCTTCCCGCGGTTCCGCTTCCAATCAACGTCCCGTTCGCCGGACATCCACGGCGGGAGCTGTTGGATTCCGAAATCGCAATTATGTGTAAGAAGGCAGCCATCAGTCACGAAAAGTCCATCGTCAGCATTAACCGTGATGCACTTCACTTCACGTTTGCCGACAGAGCGGATACTGACAACACGACGGGATACGGTCTGACTGCGATTCGAAACTGCGTCTTGCTTTCGTTTCAGATGAAAAACCGGCTCACTTGGAATACTCACAGAAACACGATATTCAACCGTTCCGTTGGGTTTGGTGTATTGCCGCAGGGAAGAAAACCCTCCCAGGGATCTAACCAGTGACATCATGTCATGCGCGAGCGATCGTGATGTTGTTGATAAGTACGGAGAGCCACTTCTCTTAACTGTCCCATCTGTGTCCATCAGCCCACGAATCAACTCCAATCGCTGCTCCCTTGAACCGAACTTGTAACAATCAGGAACAGATTTTTTAGCGGCTTTCTTTCCTCGAAGGCCAAGTCGATTTAGCTCAACGGAATAAGGATTGGGCTTTGAACTTCGCTTCAACTTGCTCAAGAACCACACAATTCCGTGGCCTTTATTGACTGTTGTTCCATCAATGCACTCCGACCGAACCCTTTCCACGACTTCATCGTCAATGGAAGCAAACTCGATACCTGATTTAGTAAGGCATCCGTCGCCAATCAACACCCCCAGCGTGTAAGGCGGAATCAAATGGTCTTGCTCAGGAAATTCAATGATCGGTGTTGGTTTTATCTGCCAATTCCAGTGCTTGTTTTTCTTTAGGACTGGCATCATTTCATCAGACCGAACATCCCGGTACTGATTCATGCTGCCGGATTTGTAACGACTACCATTCATGCGATCGTTGCAGTCATTGGCCGGCCACAAGTGGTCTTCGGTGCAAATCACCTTGGTTCCATCAGAAAACTCCATTTCCACACATTCGGCCAAATGCGATTCAAGTGCTCGAACCACCTTTACTGGCTTACCAGAAGAGCCGTAGACTTCATCACCAAAACCAATCTCAGAAATTGGCTTCCAACCTTGGGTGGTTAATACGGGCGTGCTGACCTCAAGACACTTCCAGCCAAGCGAGTCGGTATTGTCCGGATCATCGGCCATGTCCTCATTCCGGGAGACGATGCCGACTTTACTGTACTCTTCGAAGATGAAGTCACGCACGGCAAAGTAGACCGCGATCCAACTCATTCCTTCGCCACGGCTCTTCTCAACCCCGACATCTTCGTGTCCGAGATGCTGATCGATCTCCCGGATCGCATCTTCCTGGTGGGGCCACGGAATGAACGGAATCACTTTCGGCTGCTTCTTGCCGTCGATGATCTTGGGACGCGGCTCAAACAGCCAGCAAACGGCACCGAAGAAGTACAGAACGTCTTCTTGGCACGCCTGAGAAATCATCCGGCGATGCTTCTCGCTGAATGCAGCCGTCTTCCGGAGTTCATGACGGTACCGAAGGTTCTCAAACTTGTCCCTCGGTACCGTGTCGTACCAACATGACATCGCGTCACTTACTCGGCACTGTACGGAGGATTCTTCACCAGAAGGCGTGTCGTGATCTCGTTGACATTGTCTTCTGTCACGCCGGGCAGGTCTTCGGGACTCCCACCTTCTTCAGTCTTCTGGATCACCGCTTCACGGAAAGATCCCACGGTAAAGAAACCGCCGGCAATCAATCCTTGTCGCGTCTGATCCGAAAGACCCGAGTTCGCAACCAGGACATCGCCGCCCAGAACGCCGCTCGTGTCCTCGGCCACCTCGGCTGCCGGCGATACACCCGCCTCGGCTTCCACGGGTGTTTCCTGGACTTCGGCGGTTTCAGTGGCTTCCGGTTCCTTCGCATCGGTCGAATCCTCCGACTCGTCGAGTTCTCGATACCCCTCCCGGAAACTCTCATCCGGGCAAACCGACTGGTAGCCATCCGGATAAAGAATCATCCACGCGCCCACATGTGGCGAATGACGCTCGAAAAAGTCTTCCGACACCGGCTTGATCCATTCGCCCGCTTCGTTTTGTAGCTTCCCGTTTTCGATCGCTGCGATCTGAAACGCTTTCACCACACGCACCGACTTGTAAGTTCCCATTTCCATCTGCTGTTCTCCAAACCAAGTAAAAGTGACACCACGTCACCCACAAAACTAGCCGCTTTTCGCACGAGAAGCCATCTCCCCCATCATCTTCGAGATCTCAGCAATCCCAGGATCGGAAACCTCTTCGCTCACCTCCTCATCCTCGTGAACGTCCGAAGAACCGCCCCCACTAAACCCGCCACCCGCTTTCGCTCGCTGCATCCAGCTCTTGTAAAACTCCTGCTTGTGATCCAACCAGTGACGAAGATTCCCCACCGCAGCACGACTCGGAGCGTCCCGAATGTCATCGGCCACCAACTCGTAACCCTCTTCCCGAAGGTTCATCGCCGCGTGATTCTCAATCCATGACATCACGTCACCCGCAGAAGCCTCCGTCGGCAACTCCTCGAAAACAAACTCGAATTCCGTCTTCCGAGATTCAATCCGCTCCGCTTCCAATCGCTCCAACGCCAACTTCTCTTCCTTGAGGCGATCCAACTCGATCACCCTGTCTCGATACCACTCGATCGTCGTCCCCTCACCATCCGGCAACATCGCATCCATCACCTCCCTGTAAATCTTCGCAATGTTCGGCCCGTCCTTGATGTCAGGCTCCAAACCCTGCTCCTTCATCCGCTCCCGGACACGACGCTGCAATTCATCCAGACGACCATCCTCCGCCAAACGCTGCCTCTTCATCTGGTAAAGACTCGCTTCATCATCAATCCCGATTCGCATCCCAAATCCCTCCGATACCAAGACACAAAAAAAGCCGCAGTCGTTGCGAGGCGACCGCGGCTCAGAAATTGGAGGCCCGCGAACGAAACCACCTGCTGCACAGAAACAGCAAAGAAACTCGCGGACAAAAGAATCCTAACAACCAATCCCCAAACTTCAAGTGACACAGGGTCAGTGCAGCTACCTCACTTCAAGGTTGTCTCCAATAACTCAACGATCTTCTCGTTCTCGGTTACCGCCTCACCCGCCCAGCCAATGTTGCGAGCGAGAGAACCGACCTTGTTCATGCCTGAGATGATTTCGATAAAGCGTTTAATGATGCCGGGCTTAACTTGTTCTGCTTCCCTTATCAATCCGTTGTTCATCAGCAATTCACCCATCATCCGTGCCGCTTGGTCTTTGAAGACCTTCACACCGCGACGGTGAGACCGATTGATTGCTCCCTGCATGATCGCAATCAGGTCTAGAAGCCAGTTTTTTAAGTGTCTTGTGAGTCCTTCGCATTCAAAGACTTGCGAGCGAAGCTGATCGATCTGATCTCTTAAAGAATCAATTTCATTCTCTTCTGGCGTCGCATCCTGCTCGCAGTCGCAGGCCATAAACGAAAGGTTAGTCAACGCTATGGATTCGATCTTGTATCTACAAACTGCGTTAGCAGTGTCGATATCAATCGAGTTGATTGAAGCCTCAACTGGATCCAGACTTTCGAAGTAAAGCGCAGACTTCGGATCAACGTCCGGAATGGACTTGACCCAATTCGAGAGCATTTGAAACTCGCTGTGAAGATCAATAACCGCACGCAATACCGACTGGACATCGTCGTGAGCCCCGAGGGCCAAAGCTACGTCCGAGAAAGGAACATTCACAGGGGCTCCGGTTTTCATATGACTAAGTTGCCGGAATACCATCAATAGCCGACCCGCTGGATTGTTGTACTTCGCCATGGTTCCCCTGGTTCCTTTTCGGCACAGCTAATCACACTGCACCTTGTTCGCAAATCTGCAATCTCCGAGCCACATTCTAAGCGATCACAGTGACACCGCGTCACCTCCCCAATGGGGCCCCAAACACGTTCAAAACAACGGGACTCCTGTTCCCGCTTCGGGGCCCCCTCCAAAACCTGCACCAACGATTCAACGCTCCCAAAATGGGCCCCCTGCCACAAACGCAGCTTCGTCCCAAAGTTCGGAAGTTCCGAACAATCGACAAACCAGACGAAACAGGGAATCGAGATCAAACACAGAACTCAGTCCGCAAAACAGGGAATCTGGTCCGCGATGGAGCGGGGGCTAACTTACCTCCCTAGAAACCGAGAACGGAAATCGCGGGTCAAAACCTGGATCGACAATGGGCCCCCCTTCCCCGTTACCACGATTTCACGCCTCTTCGCTCCAAGAAACGTCGCATCCTCGCCACTTCGCTTCAAATCTGTATCAAAACCGCGACAAAACAGGGATGCATTAGCCTCCTTATGCATCCCTAAGGCGTTTTTACGCCGAGATCGGATCGCTCGGTGCAATGGATCTTCCACACCCAGCGGGTGGTGAGACGCTCTGAGAGGCTCTGACCGGCCGTCTCAGCCCCTTCGGCCCGGTTTGCGTGGTTCCACAACGGTGTTTGTCGTTGGTCACCTGCAGCGTCGTTTCCGTTGTTCCAGCGGTGTTTGTCCGCTTCGTTGTGGCGTTGCTACGTGGTCTCATCGGGGTTTCGCTGTGGTTCGTTGCCGAGTGGCGTGTTGCGTGGTTCTTTGTAGCGTTGCTACAGGGTTTGTAGCGTGCTTCGGTCGTCTGGTTTCGTCCATGGTGAGTTAGGTGGGTTTCTGGTGGAGCGATGAGGTTTGTTGTTTGGTCGTCGTCCGTTGTCCTCCTCTGTCTTTGAGCTCTAGGTGTTTTTGTAGGCTTTGGCGACGTGATGTCGTTTGGGGTTTTGTTTTGGTGGGCGTTCGTGCGTCCCAGTGGTCATGAAATGGACGAGAGGGCATCGGGCGCGAGGCGGAAATCGGTGGTTTGGCTGGTTTTCGGGTGTTTGGCTCGTGGAAGATCGATCGAGCTGGTTTGTTCGCTTCGCTCAGTTCTGGTTCGTTGGTTGGTCTCTCTTCCCTAGTGGTCTTTTAGATGAAGACTGTTCGGGGTTGTTTCCAGTCCCAGGTGACATGGTGTCATCGCCGCGGCGAGAGCTCGGCCGATGCCGTGGAAACGTTTCCACCCATGCCAGGCTGCTGGTGTCGGAGTGTTCCACCTGCCACCTGTTATATGTTGGCGCTTTTTGGCGATGCTTCGCCGTCTCGTTGCAGGTGACACGATGGCACTTTCTTTTCGAAAATGGCCGAATCAAGCTTTTCGGTTTGCATGCTGGGGTGTACTATGCCGATGCGAAGTGACGTGATGTCACTTAGAAACCACCCCAGAATGGAGACTTTGCGAGATGAGTACCACCGAAGACATTTCGGCCGCTGTTGCTGATTACCTCGACGCTCAAGAGCGATTCAATACGGCCAGCAAGTGGTTCGCGCATGTGTGCAAAACTGTTCGTGATGTGCTGGGCAAGCAGGGGCAGAGAAACATCGTTGTTTTGGTCGGCACGAAGAAGTATCTGGTTGTCGGCGACTCGAATGGGTTTCGGGTCGAACCATTCAAGGATGAAGAGCAGTGGGCATCCGACCTTGACCTGTTCGTTTCAGAACAACTTGCTCAAGGACGCACGAACGCACAGGTCTGCACGGCAGTCGTCGAATACGTTCGCGAGAACGTCTTGCCCGCTTCCAAGTGACGCGATGTCACTTCGGATTCACTCCTTCCCTCACCTTTTGGAGACATTTTTGCGATGGACAGCAATGAACGCGGTCGCGCCGCGGCCCACACCTGGAAACGTTTACCCTCTACCGTGCTGCGTGACCTTCGGTCCGATGCAGACTTCTGGCATGGGAAACGGCGCCGATGGCCGTGCATCGTGGAATCCCTGCCAGAAG
>JBCBOO010000209.1:0-11825 GCA_039821235.1 Planctomycetota bacterium | reverse complement strand
TGTTCGCCGGTTTGATATCCCGGTGGATCAACCCTCGCGAGTGCGCTTCGGTGAGTGCGTCACAGACTTGAACGAGTAGGTGCACCACTCGGCCGGGCGGCATGGGGCCGTGTTGCTTGACAATTTGCTCCAGGTTTTCGCCCGGCAAGAGTTCCATCACGTAGTAAAACGTCCCTTCGTCGGTCCGTCCGTAATCGTAGACCTCAATCGAGTTCCAGTGTGAGAGCTCCGCCGTCGCTTGGACCTCGGCTTCAAAACGTTGGATGGCGGTTTCTCCATCGCTCACATCCGAGCGGACCAGTTTGATCGCACACGGACGCTTCAGCATGCGATGCTCGGCGCGATAAACGTCCCCCATCCCACCGGAGCCGATAGGATCCAGCAACGTGTATTGGCCCAGTCGTTTGGCTTCGAATGCTTCCCGGCGGACGGACTGGATCATTTGCGACCCGGTGATCGCGATCACCGCCGCGACGAGTGTCTCGGGAATCGGTTTCGACAAATCCACCGTCTGTTCGATTGTCACGAAGTCCGGGTTGAAACTTCGCAGTGCAAAGACCACGCCGATGGGAACCAACGCGATCGGTAACGAAATGGAGGCCGCTCGCCACCAAGAATTCGGAATGAACATCCCGTAGGTCAGAACGACGACGGCAATCAAAGTGTGCAAAAACTGAGTCGCGCCCACGGTGGACGCCGCATCGCCCGCGGTGGCAAAGCCATCGATTCGTAACCACGCCATCGCGGTCACTTGCGAGACCAGGGCAATCACGCAGGTCGTTTCGATAAACCGTAGCGTGATCAGTGAATCGTCTTGATGACGACGCAGTCGCCACCAAGCCGTGGCCATGATCAATAGCACTATCACGCGAAAGACGCGAAGCGGAGTGTCGTTACCGAGCGACGCCAGAAAGCCCAGGACGAGCACCAGCAACGTGATCAAGGTGTAAGCCTGCAGCCGACCTCGCAAAACGTTGGCGGTGTCACTTGAAAAACTCGAACGATTCTTGCCAAGTTGCAGACGTGGAAAGAACCGCGTGATCGCCGTGATGCTAAAACCCGAGTCATCATCGGCGGGCTCTGGTTCGGCGGCGTCCCAGTCGACGCCTTCTGAGTCGACGTTCTGGTTCAAGCCACCGGGCATGTCGGCGGTCACGCCAATCATCGTCGGTGGGATTGTTGACGCTTCTTCTTCTCGGCGGGTGGGTCGATCAGCCATTCAGTTGGTTTCAATCAAACGTACGACGTCGGGGATGAACTCGGATCACTGCCCGGCGATGCAATAAAGAGCTTGTTCGGTACGGATAAACAGCGACCCGTAGGCGAATGCTGGCGTCGCAAAGGTGCGCTCGTCCAGTTCGTTTTTCGTGACCTCCTCAAAGTTCTCTCCGGAACGGATCACCGTGGTCGTGCCGTCTTCACTCGTCAGGTAAAGAAGTTCGTTGACTTTGATGGGTGACGCCGAGAACTTCCCGCCGAGACGCTTGCGATACGCCACCGATCCATCTTCGACACGGACCCGCGTCACGATCCCTTCGTCGCTCACCATCACCACTGCGTCGCCATCGAGAATCGGCGTCGGCGTTTTGGGGACATTGCGGTCCACCCGCCAAGCTTCGGAGGGTACCCAGCCATTCGCTTCCGTTCCCGGGCGAATCGCAATCAGGCTGGGACGCATAAAGCCCGTGCAGTAAATGATCAGTTCACCGACCTTCATTGGTTTGGGAACGACCGAAAATCCGGACGATTCGAATGACCACAGCATGCGACCATCCGCTGGGTCCAGTGCCATGATGCAGTCACTGCCCGGGGCAATGATTTGGGCTTGTCCCTCGAACTCAAACGCGGACGGCGTTGCAAACGAGAACTTCCGATCGGCGTCGACGGGACGCGTGGTTTTCCAACGCAGTTTGCCACTGCTCGATTCGAGTGAGGCGACGTAGGGTTCGTCGGCTCCGTCGCACGTAAAGACCAATTGATCGCCCACCATGATCGGCGACCCGCCATTGCCGTGGACCGGAGGAAAGACAAGGTCGCGGTTTTCCCAGACGATCTCGCCGTCAGTGGTTAGCAGCGCAGTTCCTTGATAGCCGAAATGGGCAAACAAACGCTGCCCGTCGAGCACCATCGTCGCGCTCGCGTGAGAGTTCTTGCCGTGAATCGGAAACTTGCGATCGTCGGCTTGTTTGAAAACCTTAAACGTGGCAAGCAAGCGTCCCGTCTCCGCATCGACCTTATGAACGACGAGGTCGCGTGGCTGACCCTCGCCCGATTCGATCGCCGCACTGACGAAGACGATGCCTTGGTCGACGACCGGTGAAGACCAACCACTTCCGGGTAATTCGGTTCGCCAACGCAACGAAGTCTCGTTTGCCTCGCGTGACCACCGGACCGGAGCATTCCCACTCGAGCGAACCACGCCTGTTCCGTCGGCCCCGAAGAATTGCGGCCAAGCGGAGTCATTGACCGTCGTGGCAGGCGAATTCACCGGAGAGCAAGCCGGCAAACGACCTCCCGCAAACGAGGTAACGGCCGCGGAAGCAAACGCACGCCCGAGTAGGGTTCGTCGGTCGCAAACGGTCTTCGCTTTGGAATCGGAGTCTCGCATGAGCAACTTTTTTGCGGTGTAATCGATCGGGAGTCGGCGGTGAAACAACGGGCTAGCATAGCAACGGGAATACGCAGTGGGTACGGATCGGCCGGTCGGCTTGCGAAATGGCACGACGCTTGAAACGGAGGTTCGCTGACGGATTGCAAGCCAAGCCGTGATTGATCCAGTACACTGCCGCGCGAGAACACTTTCTTGACGATTGGCCTGATCTTCGACCCACGGACCGGTTCTATGCGGGATTCCGCGATTCTCTCTCCCTGTTTGAGCCGACTTTCACGAACATCCGTCGCGTTGGCGCTGATGGCTTTTCTGGTGACGGGATTGCCGACGGTGGCTCGCGGTGAGGCCAAACTCTTGGTGGACGCGTTCCCGCAAGCGGCCAAAAGTGGCTGCATGGCGTGCCATCAAGGGATCGAGCTGATTCGTGAAGCGGACTCGGAGATGATGCAACAGATTATGACGCTCGGTGCCGAACTGGGAGACCCCGCCGGCTGCGTCGTCTGTCACGGCGGCGATCCGAATGAACGTGAGAACGCCGACAAGGCTCACTCCGGCGGCGAGTTCTTCTGTGGCGATCCAGGCAGCCCCTGGGTGAACGAGCAGACGTGTGGCAAGTGCCATCCCAAGCACGTGGAAGTTCAGTGGCGTTCGTTGATGATGACCGAAGCCGGTAAGATCCAAGGCGTTTGCTGGTCATTCGGCGGCCTGACCGGTTATGAACACCGCTATGCAAACTACGCCGTCGAAAATCCGTCGGATCCAGAAACGCGATTGGGTTCGGACACCTACAAACGCTACATGGAACGTTTAAGGGAAATCGAACCGGATGTATTCGTCGACCGTCATGAACCACTGCCGGAAGCACTTAAGACTAACGAACTGGGCAAGCTCAACGAAGATCCCACCCTCGCCGCCTTCACGTACATTCGCCAAGAATGTCAGCGTTGCCATCACGCAGTGAAGGGGCGTCAAACACGCGGCGACTTTCGTGGCATGGGATGTTCGTCATGTCACATCCCCTATTCCAACGAAGGGTTCTATGAAGGTGGCGACAAAACCATGCCGACCGATGAACCGGGTCACATGTTGGTCCACAGCATCCAAGGCACGCGTGACGCCAAGGTGACCGTTCATGACAAAACGTACAGCGGCATTCCGGTGGAGACCTGCACGACTTGTCACGATCGCGGCAAACGTATCGGAGTTTCCTTCCAAGGCTTGATGGAGACGCCTTATGAGTCGCCGTACGCGGCCGATGGAAGTGGACAACCCAAACTGCACACGAAACACTACATCGCGATGGAGCAGGACGTTCACTACCAAAAAGGAATGACTTGCCAGGACTGCCACACGTCCATCGACGTACACAGCGACGGATTCTTGGCCGCCGCAAACCTCGCGGCGGTGCAGATCGAGTGCAGCGATTGTCACGGAACTCCCGACCAATTCCCCTGGGAGTTGCCGATCGGATTCATGGACGAATTTGACATGGATCCGGCCGAAGGGGCACCGCGTGGAACCACCGACCAATTGAATGACCATACGCTTCAGGGTCACGTTTACCCGGTTCGTGACGGCTACCTGCTCACCGCTCGCGGAAACCCCTACGGCAACGTGGTCCGCGAGGGCAACGAGATCATTGTCCACACGGCCGCCGGTCAGGACATTCGTATGCAGCCATTGAAGAAACTCAAGGATGACGAAAAACTCTCGAAAAAAGGACTCGTCGCCATGTCGGGTGTCGCGTCGCACCTCAAGAACATGGAGTGCTATTCCTGCCACGCGTCTTGGTCGCCACAGTGCTACGGATGTCACGTGAAGATTGACTTTTCGCAGAAGGACAAATGCCCCGAGTGCGACGAATCACAAAGCAACTTTGATTGGGTCGCCGCTGGCCGCCGCCATATGGAGCCCCAGCATCAATACGATCGTGGCGAAAGCGACTACGACACCATCATCCCGGGCAAGATCACCGAACAACGTTCATATCTACGCTGGGAAAAGCCGATGCTGGGCGTCAACGGTGAAGGACGCGTCACACCGGTCGCGCCCGGCTGCCAGCCTTCGGTGACGATTATCGGTGAAGATGGCAAACCCATTTTGACCAACCACATCTATCGAACACCGGCTGGAACCGAAGGGGGTGGCGCCGAAGGCCAACTTGCGATCGACATGTCGCCCACCCAGCCACATACGATGACCAAGAACGCACGGAGTTGCGAATCCTGTCACGCCGATGAGAAGGCACTGGGGTACGGCATCGACGGCGGCCGCAGCACGCGCCCGCCCAATCAGGAAGTCACCGTTGATTTGGAAACGGTCGACGGCGAAATCCTACCCAAGCGAACGCGTGTCCAATTGGAAGCCATCGAAAATCTGGCGCAAGATTGGTCGAGGATTGTCGACGAAGAGGGCAATCAATTGCAAACCGTTGGTCACCATTTCAAACTCTCACGAGCACTCAACAATGAAGAGCGTGCCAGGATGAACCGCGAAGGCGCGTGTTTGGCCTGCCATCAGAATCTTCCCAAGGAATCATTGGCGACTAGTTTCTTGCATCATGTTGCCAAGTACACCGGTCAGCTGCCGGACACCAACGAAAAGCACAATGGTTTGATCAATAAGATCGTCATGATGTCCGCTTGGGTGCAAGCCGGTGGCGCCGCCGCTCTCCCCATGGCGTTGCTCGGCGGAGGGCTTTACTATCGCCGCCGGAAACGGGCTGCGAAAGCCGATTGATTCCCGCCGATCAAATGCACACGAAACCTGAAGAGCGAGAAAGATGCAGCAACGAAGACTTGGACGCAGTGGGATTGTTGTCAGTGACATTTGCATGGGCACGATGACTTTCGGGCTGGCGTGTGACACGCCGCTCAGCCATCGCATTTGTGACACCGCATTCGAAGCCGGCATCGATTTTTTTGATACCGCGGAAATCTATCCCGTCCCGCCGTCGGCGGATAAAGTGGGCGTCACCGAACAGGTGTTTGGAGAGTGGCTAAAGACCAAGCCGCGTGAATCGGTCATCGTGGCGACGAAAGTCACCGGTCCGGGACACGGTTGGTTCACGCCTCCTGTTCGTCACGGCAAAACGTCATTCGATCGCGTTCAGATCGTCCAAGCCTGCGAAGACTCGCTGCGCAGACTCGGCACCGACTACATCGATCTCTATCAAACGCACTGGCCCGACCACGGAATGCCCTACGAGGAAGTGCTGGGCGTGCTCACCGAATTACGCGATCAAGGAAAAGTGCGGGTGATCGGTGCCAGCAATGAAACGTCGTGGGGAATGATGAAGGCCTGTTGGGCGGCGGATGTTTGTGAAGTCGATCGCTATGAAACCGTGCAAAACAATTTCAGCTTGATCAACCGGCGGTGCGAGAGCGAACTCGCGCAGGTCTGCCGCCGCGAAGAAATTTCGCTTTTGCCGTACTCACCACTCGGCGGCGGCGTCCTGACTGGAAAGTACGAAAACGGCCCTCCCCCGGGAGCCCGTTTTACGGATTACTTGACCGGCGATGGCGAACGCCAACGCAAGATGGCCGAGCGTTTCGTCAATGAACGAACGGTTGAAACGACTCGGCGACTGAGTGAAATCGCACGTGACATCGGCACCACCGTCACCGCGCTCGCGGTGGCGTGGAGCCGGCAACATGATTTTGTTGCATCGACGATTATCGGCGCCACGTCCGTCGAGCAATTGCAAGAATCGTTGGCAGCCAGGGACTTGGTCCTGACCTCGGAAACACTCGCCCGGATCGATGAGATTGACGTTGCAATTCCCAATCCCATGACTGAAGACGGGCTCCGTCGACTATGAGCGCGGCAGAAGACTGATGGATACGGCACGCAATTCGCCGATCCAACGTCGTGAGTTTTTTGCGGCGTTGCTGATATTGGCCCTTCCTTTCTTAATCGCCAAAGTCTGCTTTTGGAGCTACCACGCGTTCCCGCACAATGATGATTTCTTGTACGCGCGGTGCAGCGAAATCCTTGTCAATGAAGGCGAGTATCGTCATGTGAGCCAGCAGGGGCGTTTGGCGGCTAGCGTTGCCAGCCATTGTGTCTGGGGCGCACTGTTCTGCCTGCCGCTTGGGTTTAGCTACGACGCGCTCCACACCTCTGTTGCGGTGGCGGCTTGGTTGGGCGCCGTTGCGGTCTGGTACACCGGTCGCCGGTTGGGCGGCACGCCTGCCGCGTCACTGCTCTTCGCACTCGCGATGTCGATCGGGCCGTTCTACTTCGGAATGTCCTTTACGTTCATGACCGACGTCACTTCGGCCGCATTCGTTGCTCTGGCGTTGGCGGGTTACGTGTGTGGAATCCTGGATCAATCAGACAGAGCACTCGTCGCAGGGGCATCGATGGCGACGCTCGCCGTTTGGGCTCGGCAAACACACCTGCTGGTCGTCGTCGTGCCCCTTATCGCCTATCCGGGACTTTGGTGGTCTGCCCGCGGGGGCGTCACGCGATTGACGATGCCTTTCGTTTTACTGCGAATGACGATTGCCGCCGGGATTCCACTGCTTGGCTACTTGCTCTTTGAGAGTGGCTGGATTGTTCCGGGCAATGCAAGTCGAATGGAGATTGTCGATGTCGCTACACGAGATTTGCAATGGATCAAACAGACACTCCTGTTCGCTTACGGCGGAGGCCTGCTACTCGGCTTGGCACTCATCCCCGTCTTGCTGTTGATGTGGCGACCTCGCCAGGAGAATGCCGCACGCTCGATTCCCTGGGCGGGTCTCCTTGTCGCTGGGATGTGGCTCTTGCCACTGGCGGCCAGTGGCGGTCGGGCGTACGTGACCCAGGCGACCGGATACATTCTCTACAACGCTCACCTGGGACCGATCTTATTAGGAGACCAATTTGATCCAAACGTATGGAGCGATATGGGCGGCGTTCGTTGGCCTGCGTTCATCTGGCAACTGGTGACACTCCTGTCAATTGCGGCACTTGGGTCGGCAGCTCAGCGAGTATGGGACGCGATCCGTCTTTCCCCAGGCTCGCCGAAGACCGCTAACGAAAGCTCGGATGTGATGCGGGTTTATTGGTTTCGCCTCGGGCTCCTTGGAATGCTGGTCGTCATCACGCTGGCACTGCTGTGGTTAGTCGAGATGATTTATGATCGCTACTGGATCCTCTGCTATCCCGCCATGTTCGCTTTGCTCGCAAGTTTGGGTGCGGAAAAGGCGGGGCGCGGGCGACTCGCCGGAACCCTATTTTTGATCGTGGTTTTCTTCGCAGGCTCGTTCGTCTTCGTTCACGATTTCCTCGCTTGGAACGATGCGCGTCGCACTCAGGTGCAGCGATGGATGGACGAAGGTCTGCAGCCCAAGGACTTTGACGCCGGCAACGGTGTGAACGGTTGGTACCGGTCCTCGGAAGACGAGCAGACGTTTGGTCGCCCGGGCGATGACACGCCGTTTTGGCGTGGATTGGCAACCCACATGCTCGCCATCAAGCCGCGAGAAGGCTGGAAAGTCACGGGGACCCTCGATTGGCCGAGCTGGGCCGTGTGGAAAAATTGCCAGCTCTATGTGCTGTCGCGAAATTCAGAATGACGCTCGTCGCTGCAATCGTTACAGACGGGCGTCTTACCCAGTCGGACGGTTGCGAATCTCTAGTTTCTGTTCGCCAACCGGCAAGGTTTCTCTAATCGGCGTGCTACCTTTTTTTGGCCCGACGTGTGACAGCCTCTCGCTGTTGCACCTTCTGCCTGTCGGAGCCGCACGGGATTAACTGGCGACTTGAGGAGGCGTGTACTGATCGCGTCTTCAACGAGTTCCGTATCCGCAACGAACTCTACGTTGCCGGAGCTGTGCGGTGGGTCATTGGTTTGAACATTTTTCCCGCCTGGAATTCAGACGCATGCCATCTTCGAAAGTCGATCCTTCCAACGTAGCAAGCAACTCCGACGAACAAGCCACACCGGCCGCCGATCAAACGGTGACGCTCGATCGTCGACATCCGCAAGCGGAACGCCGTGGAGGCGACCCGGAAGCGCTCGACGTGGGTGTCATGCAGAACCCGCGACGCAAAAAGCAACGTCGCCGTCACATCGATCCGACGACCTGCGAACGGGACTATTCCAATCCCGAAATCGAGTTCATGCGAGCCATGGACGACTACAAGCGTCGCAGCGGTCGCATGTTTCCCACTTGCAGCGAAGTCCTTGAGGTCATTCGTGAGCTGGGATACGTCCGCCTCACCGAAGAACAACAAGAAATTCTTGGACTCGACGAAGACGAAGCGCGAGAGGAGCAGCCCTCTTGGGACGACTCAAGCGATGAAGAGTCGGACGAGTAGCCAGCAATCGCGGGCGTCGTCGACGCCCGCGGCGGAATCAAGCGAAGATCACTCTTGCGGTTCGCGTTTATCGCACTCGATAAACGCATACGCATTGTGATTGTGAATCGATTCGTAGTTCTCGCTGCTGCACTGGTACCAAACGATTCGGTCATCGTTGTTCAGAGCGACGGCCAGATCCCGAACAATGTCTTCGACGAATTTCGGATTCTCGTAAGCTCGCTCGGTGACCCACTTTTCATCGGGTCGCTTGAGAACACTGAACACCTGCGTTGAGGCACACTGCTCCACGATCGAGAACAACTCCTCGATCCACAGATGAACCCCATCGGCCATCCGCACCTTCACGGTCATATCACAACGTTGGTTGTGCGCACCGTAGTCCGAGATTTCCTTCGAGCAGGGACACAAACTGGTTGCTGGAATTTTCAGCGTCATGACAAAGTCGTCGGTGCCATTGCTGGCCATCTCGAATGAGACGTCGAAATCGAGTTTACCGGACTGGCCGGTCACCGGAGCTTTCTTGTCGATCCAGTACGGAAACGTCAGCTCAAGGTAGGCATCGCGCGACTCGAGCTTTTCCTTCATGCGATTCGCTACCAATGGAAGCGTGTCGCTGCAAAGCTCCGTGTGGTACTCGTTCAGAACTTCCAGGAATCGCGACATGTGCGTTCCTTTGACATCATGCGGCAGCGAGACGAACATGTTGATCGTCGCGACGGTGTGCAGGAACTCATTTCCCTGCCCGCTGCCGGGCGTTCGCAACGAGATGGGATAGCGAACATTGGTCACCCCAACTTTGTTGATGGCAACGCGACGAACGTCTCCGGTGGATTGGATATCGGGAAGGGGAGTCGAGGTGATGGATCCGTTGGTCATATGCGTTCGATCGATTCAGGAGAAGTGTGAGACTCATTCGACGTGCCCCGGATGCAGCAGGGCAGAACATGCTGCGCTGGCAGACCAAAGCGTCCAGGCTCCACACTTGTGAAATCGGAGCCCGATCAACGAGTCGAAATTGATGATGCGGTGGTTAAAACAGTTAAGCCAAGACGGGCGGCTCCGCGGGCGAGCCCGTAACGACTGGCGACACACGATCGTTAAGACCCGCGTCTGCCCCTTTAGTGTGACGTGTTGGCAACCCCTTCGCGATTCAGAAGGAGTTTCACGCGCGTCGATGCACAGAAAATCACGGGTTCAGGTTCGAAAGTCAACCGGTTGTCGCACCACATGCCGCGTCGAGCGAAGCAATCGCACGCTCAATTGCTACGCTTTGTCGCTCCCGCCCGACAAAGAAATTGACTTCCGTAAATCCGACACTTCGGAGCAATTCCATCGCCGGAATGTAGTTTTCACCCACGCGACTCGGCTTATGAGCGTCCGCGCCCAGTGTGACCGGAATGCCTCGAAGCTGCATTTCACGCAGCATTTCCGGAAACGGATTCATCTCCGGAATGGTCTTCAAGAGTCCGCTCGTGTTGAGTTCCATCGCGACGCCCGTTTTCGCGATCCGGTCCAGAGCCGGACGGATCGTGTCCAGCATCGTGTCCGGCTGCCAAGCCTCCGAAGTGAAATTCTTGATCAGATCTGGGTGGGCAAGCGAGTCGAACAATCCCGTCTCGGCGCTCTTGGCAAGCAAATTGAAATACGTGCGTTGGACTTGGACTAAATCCTCCTCCCAGTACTTCTGGCGAAACTCACCAATCTGCGGGTGGACCGAACCGAGTACGAAATGAAACTCGCGACTGGACAGCTGCTTTTCTAAGTAGCTTTCGTAGCCTTCGAAATAGTCGGCTTCCAGCCCCAGACAGACGTCCAACTCACCCCGATACGCTTCGGTGGCTTCGGCGACCAAATCGACGTACGTATCGAATTCGGACTCCGCCATCCGGACCCGCGACGAAAACCCATCCGGCATCGGGTTGTGGCACGTCACGTGAAGCCCTTTCAACCCGCGCTGGAGCGCCACAGCGGCGTAATCGACCGGGTTGCCCTCCGCATGTTTGCACAGCGGCGTGTGCGAATGAGATTCAAACAGAATTCGTTCGTTGGATGAGTCGTTCACGCTGTTCGTCGATGAATGAAAGGGGGTGCGTTAAAAACTGTTTTCGTCGCCCGATCCGCCACACCATTTTCGTAACGAATCAAGGACCTGGTCACGTCCGGGTAGGTTCGTCCAGAGCGACTCGTCGACATCAAGGCGGACTTCGTATTGTCCTTCGCGTTCGCAATCCGGATCCCCACAAAAGTGCGGCAGATCGGCGACCCAAACGACACGGTACGCCGGGACATGCAGGTCGTCGATTAAGATGAGCGGTGAATCCATCGTGCCGATAAACCTCTTGCGGGGGACGGGGAACTGGCTTTGGAGTGTTCGTTCCGTGATCGGTCCGCCTCCTTTGCCAACGCAATCTTCCCACAAATTATCGGTCACGCAATCCGCAACCAATCCAGACGGGACACAAAATGAAGCGACTCGAATGCCTCTTGATCGCCGTAATGATTCTGAACGTGTGGTCCGAATCAAATGCGAAACCCGTCGTTGTTCTCGAGCAAACCGCAGCACCGTCTGCAGTGACTCATCGAGGCGACTTGGATGCGAGTCGAAAAAAATTCATCGAAACAAAACGTGGAACAGTCGCTTTCATTGGCGGATCGATCACCGAAATGGCAGGATACCGTGTTTTTGTCGCAGAGCATCTGCGTGAACGGTTTCCAGACACGGAGTTCGAATTCATCAACGCCGGAATCGCCTCAACCTGTTCTCACACCGGCGCGTTTCGACTTCGCAGCCAAGTTCTCGCGCAGAAACCCGATCTCTTGTTGATCGAATTTGCAGTCAACGATGACCAAGACGCGGCGCACGACGAAGCCAACGCTGTTCGCGGTATGGAAGGAATCGTCC
>JBCBOO010000208.1:0-11874 GCA_039821235.1 Planctomycetota bacterium | reverse complement strand
TCCTTGGCAACCGGGATTCCGAGCTGGTAATCAATCGGTACAGATCGATGGCATGGGCCCACCCCCGGGCTTCTTTTCGCAGTGGCTGTTTCGCTGGGCGAATCGCTGGGCAGGATTCTTGGGCGAATTCCGGGCGACGCTCCGGCGCACAACATAATGAATGCTGGACGAAAGAGCGTTTTGTTCATCCGAGGGATCATGCCACGTAGTGGGACGAATTTCCTTGCGGATGCTCTTTCCAAACATCCAAAGGTTGCTCGATCACCGGGACAGTTTTGGGAGTATGTTCCGTTCCGATTTCAATCTTCGCTCGAAGGTTACCTGGCACAAGTCGCCTCATCGAAACACGCCCACGAATTCGCACCAAACGAGATGCTTTCGCACTTCGGAAATGCATGGATCGACTTCTTAGCGAGTGAAGTCAGCGATCGCCGTCTGCTGGTTTTTAAAGAACCATCCATTGATGGTCTGGCATCCATGTTCAAAATGTACGCCGACTGTCGATCGGTGATCATTGTGCGTGATGGACGAGATATTGTATCAAGTGCGTTAAAATCCGATTTCGTGCTGCCACCTCGCCAATGGACCAACCGTTCGCATTTGCGCAGGTTTCTGCCCGATGAAGACTTCCGCATTCTCTGCCGAAGCTTTGCAAAGGCGGCGCGGTCTCTATCGGACTTTCTCGCGAGTGAAGATGCCGAACACGTGCAGCAGCGGATTTATCTCGTGAAATACGAAGATCTCGTTGCCGACCCACGGAATCAACTGAACGAGATGATGCGCTGGGCCGAACTCCCCCCGGAAGAATTCGACTGGGAAGCATTTGAATCGATGCCTGTCCGCGGTTCTTCGTTTCTTCGAGGCGACGACGGCCAACATGATTTTGGCACCGGAGTTCAGCGTCCCAAAGAAGGCTTTCAACCGACGCGGCGTTGGGAAAACTGGTCGTCGCGACGAAAGAACTACTACCAGACCGTTGCCGGTGAAGTCTCCAAACGGCTCGGATACGAATGAACGAACTGCACCAGAAAACCGTTTCCGAGTCACCGCCGATCTTGGAGGGACTGGTTAGCACGATTATCCCAGTGTTTAACCGGCCGAAGATGCTTCGTGTCGCCGTCCAAAGTGTTCTGCAGCAGACCTACGATCGCGTTGAAGTCATCATTGCCGACGACGGGTCCACCGATGAGACGCCGTCCGTAGCAGCGGAATTGGTCGAATCACATCCGGGCGTCGTTTCTTACGTAAGACACGAAAACTCCGGACCAGGCCCGTCACGCGAACTGGGACGTCGCCAAGCTCGAGGTGAGTACCTTCAGTACCTCGACAGTGACGACCGCCTCTTGTCGAACAAGTTTACCGATCAAGTCTCGAGCCTCCGGCAGAACCCAGATTGTGACATCGCCTACGGTGTGACGCGACTGGTGGATGCAAGCGGCGATGTTTTGTCGGATCCATTCAAGTGGACTGATCGACGAATCGAAACGCTCTTCCCAGGTCTGCTCGTTGATCGATGGTGGTGCACCCACACGCCACTTTATCGCCGAAGTCTGACCGATAAGATCGGCCCGTGGTGCGACATGCGTTGGAGCCAAGACTGGGAGTACGATAGTCGAATCGGTTCGATAAACACCCGCTTGGTTCATTGCGGTTCACACGTCAGCGAGCATGTTCATCATGAAGGTGAGAGGCAGACATCGGCGGCGTCTTGGTTCACCGATCCCGTTCGGCTGCGAAACCGAGTCCAGTTGATGGAAGTCTTGTCGGATGGCGCGAAAAAGGCGAATGTCCCTAGCTCAGCCCCCGAACGCCAGCACTTTGCCCGTTGGTGCTTCATGATCGGCCGGCAGTGCGCCACACAATCCATGCGTGAAGAAGCAGAGAAGTGTTTTTCACTCGCTTTGGATTCGGCGGGCGAAGATGGCCCGGGAGGACGCGGAATCGGGATCTACCGAACAGCCGTCCGTTGGTTGGGCGGTCCCTTGACGGGCCGGTTGGAGCAATTCGCGAGACGATTCAAGGGACAGCCTAGTTCGGCGACCATGGAACAGTCCTTTGCCAGCCAAACGAATGCGGAGCAGCGCTGAGACCGCATGAACGTTCTCGTCAACGCACTTTCAGTGACCAACCAAAGCGGGCGGCACGTCTTGATGGGACATCTCCATCAATTGGCGGACTGGATCGATGAAGAACACCAGTTCGTGGTGTTGCATCATGCGGTTAACGAAGACATCCTCAACACCCGTTCCCAGTTTCGCTGGATCCGATGCCCCGAAGCAACTTCCCGTTGGTCGAAACGAGCATGGTGGGAATACAAGAATCTCAACCGAGTCGCGGAGGAAAACGATTGCGAGTTGATTTTCAGTCCCGCAGGTGTCTCGGTGCCAGGAATCAAGTTACCGCAAGCGGTCTTGTGCCAGAATCCGTGGTGTTTGGTCCCCGGATTGCACCACACAGTTGCTGACAAAATCAAAGCGGTCATCCAACGTCGGGCGTACCGCAAAACAATGCGGCAAGCGGATGTGATGATTTTCAACTCGAACTATATGCATCGCGCTTACCGAGACGTCGCAGGCCAGGACGCATCAGAATCCATGATCGTCTACCAGGGCATTGCGGAAGCGACGTGGTCGGCCGCGTTAAAGCTTGGCAAGTCGCTGCGTGAGGACAACCACATCGTCAGTGTGTCCGCGATGGCACCCCACAAAGGCGCCGACGACCTGGTGAAAGTACTCGCCCTCGTTCGCCGGCGTGGAGTGGATGCCAAATTGACTCTTGCCGGTGGCTGGCCCGACGCCTCTTATCGCGAAAAAGTGGAGGCGCTGATTTCCCAGCATCGCTTGGGCGATCACGTCGAATTGACTGGGTGGATTTCCGATGAAGATCTTTACGAACTCTACTCACGAGCACACGTCTTTTGTTTGCTCAGTCGATGTGAGTCGTTTGGTATTCCTGCGGTCGAAGCACAGAGCTTTGGAACACCTGCCATTGGCACGACCGCTTGTGCCATCCCCGAAATCGGTGGCGACGGTGGGCTCTACAGTGAGGTCGGAGACCTGGAGGGCGCGGCGGACAATCTCACGCGTTCTCTGACCGATGCGTCTTTGTGGGGGGAGCTCAGCAAAAAGGCGTTTTCCAATGCGAATCGGTTTCGCTGGGAAACGTGTAGCAAACCGCTTCTAAGGCTCTTTGACGCCTGATGATCAAGGAAGATCGATTTCACGGATTCGACTATTTACGTGTCGTTGCGATGCTGGCAGTGATTTACGTTCACGGTTGTGACACGAATGATTCCGTCGAGTCGTTGAGCAAGTGGTTGAGTTTTCCCGTGCCGTGCTTCTTATTAATGGCAGCGTTTCTCGCGCAAATGTCAGAGCGTGGCTCATCGCGCAATTATTTGGAATCCTTGATGCGCCGGGTCCGCCGACTGATCCCACCTTTCCTGGCCTGGAGTGCGATTTACTTAATCGTGCGAAAGTTGAAAGCAACCGCGACGGGAGAAAGTTTTGATTGGAACTGGGCAGGAAGTCTTTTCTGGGGGGATGCGGCTCATCAACTCTACTTTGTACCACTGCTCATCTACAGTTTCGTACTTTGGCTGCTTCCGATGCAGTGGTCTCGCACGAGACCCGGATGGACGCTCGGGCTTTGCGCGGTGGCAGGCCTCGCAGCAATCGCATCGGAGAATGTGATTAATTCCTCTTTGCCGCCCAATCGTTATTTCATCGCCAAGAGTCTTGTTTGGTTTCCGATTGGGATTCTAGCGGCCCTAATTGTCTTCCGATTCGAACAGATACGACGGGTTGCTCTCGGGCCGGCTTTCGCTGGCGTCATCGCATTGTCTCTGATGGGCTTCCGAAACGTCTACGTGTTGTCGATTGGCCTCTTTGTGATCGGCTGTTGTTGGACGACCCCTGCGCCCAAGTGGGTCCAGAGACTCTCCGCTCTCAGCTTCGGTATTTACCTTGGGCATGTTTTGATCATCGAAACGATGCAATTCGGATTGGCTCGAATCGGCTTGTCTCTGCAGTCCGCTGCGGTGACCTTGGGCGTCATCGGAGGTGCGGCAGCGCTGTCGGTCCTACTCGCGTTGACACTAGATCACTTCTCAAAGACCAAGTGGCTGGTGCGGTGACGGAGAAACGGCCTTTAGTTTCCATTGTGATGGGTGTTTACAATGGAGCCGCGGAAATGGGATCAACCATCGAGTCCATCCTTGCCCAAACGATGGATGACTTTGAATTTATCATTGTCGATGACGGTTCTAAGGACGGAACTGGCGAGCAACTTGCCGAACTTCGACGACGTGACAGCCGAATTCGACCGGTGATTCAAGAAAACCGCGGCCTCACCGGGGCATTGATTGCTGGCTGTGAGCTTGCAAACGGAATATTCCTCGCTCGGCAAGACGTCGGCGACCACTCCGCGCCCGAGCGACTCGAAAAGCAAATCGCGTTCCTATCCGAACACCAAGACGTCGTTGCTGTCGGCACGGGCTACCGTCGAATCGGTCCGGCCGGTGAGTACCTGGGGCAGCAGGTTCGAAACCTCACGCCCGAGCAAGTGACGTCGGCTCTTCAGAACGATGGTATCGGCCTCGCGCACACGGTTGCCATGATGCGTCTGGAAACATTCCGTGCCGCGGGCGGTTACCGAGCCGAGTTTCGATTCGCCCAAGACAGTGACCTTTGGTACCGCATGTCCGAGCATGGATTGCTCGCCGAGATCCCTGAGTGCTTGTTTGATTGGGGAATCGATGTGGGAGGCATTAGCGCTTCCAATCGATGCAAACAACAAGAACTGGCAAGACTCGCAAGTGCATGCTTCCTCGCCAGACAGTCTGGTGAAGACGAAAGCGCATTGTTAGCGGAGGCTCACGAGACCAGCTGGAGTGACAACCGTTCGGAGCTACCTGCCCCGGCGACGAATCCAGCCGCTGCCGCCGAGTTCTTCATCGGAAGCCAGCTTTACACTCTCGGCGACTCTCGGTGCCGACCGTACCTCAAACGTGCATTGTCCCATCATCCGCTTTGGATACGTGCCTGGATGAAACTCGCGTTTTCCTACTTGAAGCGCCGCGGACCGAACACTCCCGTTTCGAGAGTGGCAAACGGATGACGAAGTCACTCTCGATCGTTATCCCGACCTTGGGACGCGAATCCGTCCTGGTGGAGACCATTGAGTCGCTGCTGTCCCTTTCGGATCGCGCGGAGCAGATTTGGATCATCGACCAGACCGCCGAACACGAGTCGGAAACGACGAATCGGTTACAGACGTGGGATCGCGAAGGTCAAATTCGCTGGATTCGTCTCTCGTCACCTTCGATCACCAAGTCGATGAATCACGGTCTTCGAGAAGCAACAACGGAATTGGTTCTTTTCCTAGACGACGACATTCGGCCTCGCGGGAATTTAGTGGGCGCACATCGAGCCGCGCATTCGACAAACGTGGATCTCTGGGCGACGGTTGGGCAAGTCATTCAGCCCTGGCAAACTCCGGAAGACGTCGAGCCTCCCCGAGTGATGGACGGACTTCGGCGCGACGAGGACTTTCCGTTTCATGCCACCGGCGACCACGACGTGGAAAATGTGATGGCGGGCAATCTGTGCGTCCGCCGGGACCAGGCGTTATCTCTCGGCGGTTTTGACGAGAATTTCCAAGGTGTCGCATACCGGTTCGAAACCGAATTCGCGAGGCGGATTATCAAAGCCGGAGGACGCATTCGCTACATCGCCGCCGCGGGGATTGATCACTTGCGCGTGCCCAGTGGAGGCACCCGGACTCGGGGCAGTCATTTGACAAGTGCGTCGCCGATACATGGCTTGGGCGATCATTACTACGCCATGCTGCACGCGAGCTCGAACAGCGAGGCGCGAGCCTACTGCCTGCGCCGGATCTTTCGCGAAGTCCGGACCAAGTTTCATTTAAAGCACCCATGGTGGATTCCTGTGAAATTGCTCGGTGAGGTTCGTGCGTTCCTAAATGCGAAACGACTGGTTCAACAAAGGCGGGCGAACGGGTAAGCCATGAAAGTCGCATTCCTAACCAGTCATCCGATCCAGTATCAAGTGCCTGTCTTCCGGCAATTGGAACAAAGCGATGACTGCGAGTTTACCGCCGTCTTCTGCATGCTTCCTGATGCGAAACAGCAGGGCGCGGAGTTCGGCGTTGAGTTCGAGTGGGACATTCCCTTGCTCAATGGCTACCAACACCATGTGCTGGAGAATGTTTCCGAAAATCCCGGCATGATGCACTTCGGTGGTTGCGATACTCCGTCGGTCCGTCGTTACTTTCAGCAGCAGCAATTTGATGTCGTTGCGATCAACGGCTGGGTGGTGAAGAGTTGCCTTCAGGCGGCGCGAGCGTGTCGGTCGTTGGGGATCCCTTGCATTGTTCGTGGAGAAGCAAACAACCTGCGGCCGCGTCCTTGGTGGAAGCGATTCGTTCATAAACGCTTGATGCGTTTCTATGACGCGTTTTGCCCTATCGGAACCGCAAGCGCGGCGTTTTATCAAGAGCTTGGCATTCCCAATGAGTTGCTGTTCCGCTCACCCTACTGCATTGAGAACGCGCGAATCGAATCAACAAGCCCGCGCGACGATGCATCGATTCGAAAGGCACGCGAGCACTTCGGAATTTCACCGGATGCGTGTTGTTTTCTCTTTTGCGGAAAGCTGATCGATAAGAAGCAACCGCTCGGGCTGTTAGAAGCGCTGCGCCATTGCATCGAAACACTCGGTGGCAAAACCAAGTTGAAATCCCGTAGCAGCGAAGACCATCCTCACGTCCTGATGGTGGGCGATGGTGAGTTGCGCGCCCAATGTGAGCGGCTCTGCAAAGAACATGAACTCCCAGTCACATTCGCAGGTTTTCTCAATCAATCCGAAATCGGGATGGCTTACAGCGCCAGTGACTCGCTCGTTTTACCTTCGAACCACGGCGAGACCTGGGGGCTGGTGGTAAACGAAGCGTTTGCGGCCGGCATCCCTGCGCTGGTGAGCGATCAAGTCGGGTGCCATCCGGACCTCATTGAGCCAGACCACACCGGTTGGGTCCACGCCTACGGGGATTGGGAGCAACTGGGGGCCCAAATGGCAACGTGCACCCAACAGAAGAGCCGGTTGGTTGAAATGGGTGCAAAAGCTAAGAAACTTATCGAGGAATACAGTCCCCAAGTCGCGGCGAAAGGATTACTCGCCGCCGCGTCGTACCTTCATCAAGGAAGGTCCACCCGATGATTCGTGTCGGTCTGATTGATACAACGATTCAAGGCTTTCACGGTAGCATGGTCCGCTATCGTGACCAACTCGCAACTGCGTTGTCAGAAACCGGCTCCATTGTCGTCAGCATTCATCGACTCGGAATGCAGAGCGAGACGTTTTCCGCCACCCCGCCTCGATTTCGGATGTGGCGACACCATTTGCATGTTTGGCGAGCCGCGCGGAGAATCGACGTTTCGGACCTTGACGTGCTGCACGTCTTGGATGGCAGTTTCGGATACGTCGTTCAAGCCAATTTGGAGAAGCCAACGGTTTGCACAGTTCACGACATCATCCCGCGACTCCAACTAGCAGGTGATTTTCCATCCGCGCCAAAGATTGGCCGCGGAGCGGCTTGGCTGATCAACCAATCACTTCGCGGAATTTCGAAGGCAACGGTCGCCGTCTCTGACAGCCAATCGACCGCCGACGATTTGGCCAGGTTCGCGATCGAACCTCGACAAGGAACGCAAGTGGTTCCGCTGGCGGTGGAGCCGGGGTTATTTCGCTTGGATGCGGCATCGAAGCAAGATGTTCCGTCACGCTATCTATTCCATCTTGGCAACAACGGTTTCTATAAAAACCGACTCGGTGCCATCGAAATACTCGAACGCATCCGTCCCAGCTTAGATGTTTCGCTCGTCTTGGCAGGACCGCCGCTCGACGACGCCTTGAGAACCCGAGTTGAAAGCTCAAAGTGCCGCGATCGCATCTCCATTATTACCAACCCGGACCAGGAAAAACTGTGCGAGTTGTACAAGAATGCAACCGCGTTTGTTTTTCCGAGCCTTTACGAAGGATTCGGTTGGCCTCCACTGGAAGCAATGAGTGTCGGATGTCCCGTTGTCACCAGCAATGCAGGTTCTCTTCCGGAAGTCGTCGGTGATGCGGGAGCTGTTTTGAACGTCGGCGATTACCAGGCCATGGCGCGGGCTTGCGAAAAGCTTGTGGAGTGCGAGTCGTTGCGACAAGAGATGACGACCAAGGGTTTCCAACAAGCGGAGTCTTTCAGCCTGGATCAGCTCGGACGGCGCATGAAGTCCATCTATCAAGAGCTTTCGGTGGATTCCCATGGCTGATCGAGAAGCCTCCGAGGCGATCGAGGCGATACCTGTTCCTTCACAACTCGACACATCACGTTCCGCATGTCCGTCACCCCATGGATTCCGGAATAAAGTCGGTCGCGTCCTTTGGGGAATCTGTTGGTGGACGTTATTTCGTCCATCGCCGAGACCCCTTTTTCGCTATCGCGTCGTGCTGCTGCGTTTGTTCGGAGCAGACGTTACCTCAACGACACGGATCGACCCGACGGCTCGCATTTGGGCTCCTTGGAATTTGGCAGCGGGAACCGAAACATCCGTCGGCCACCATGCAGACATTTACAATGTGGCAAGAATCGAGCTTGGAAAGAGTGTCACCGTTTCCCAGTACAGCTATTTATGCGCGGCCTCGCATGACCTCACTGATCCCAATATGGTTTTGACGAGCGCTCCCATCGTGATTGAGAACGATGCTTGGGTGTGTGCACGGGCGTTTTTGGGACCTGGTGTCACGCTCGGATCGGGCGCCGTTGTTGGTGCTTGTGGAGTCGTCGTCAAAGATGTCGCTCCGTGGACGATTGTCGCCGGCAATCCGGTGAAAGTGATTCGCAAACGTGAGTTGACGAACCGAGAAGGCAACTTGTCATGAATCAAGTTCCCCTCAGTGTGGTCGTGTTGTCCAAGAACGAAGAACACAACTTACCTCGCTGCCTCGATTCGCTTCAGTGGGCAGACGAAGTCGTCGTTATCGACGATGAATCGGTGGATCGAAGCGTCGAGATTTCGCTCGAACACGGAGCCCGCGTTCTAAATCACCCATTCGTTTCTTTCGCGGCACAGCGTAATTGGGCGTTGAACGAAGCGGACCTGCGCAACGAATGGGTACTGATGCTGGACGCCGATGAGGTGGCCACGGAGCCGTTTGCATCGGAAATTGCGTCGAAAATTGAAACGGCATCTGCCGAGTGTGTCGCTTTTCGCACCTGCCGCAAAACGATGATGGATGACAAATGGCTCCGTTACTCAGATGGCTTCCCGGTCTGGATCATGCGCTTGGTCCGTCGCGGTGCGGCCGAGTTCGAAGACAGCGGACATGGCGAGGTTCCGGTGCCGGTAGTTAATGGCGAAATCGACACGATTCGCGAGCCCTTCGTGCATTACCCGTTCAGCCGGGGGATGGAGGACTGGTGGAAACGCCACGTCTCCTATGCGGGGCGCGAAGCGAAGCGAGAAGTACGCAGTGCTGGCGGTGAGTCATTGGTGGGGCTTTGCAGTTGGAACGCAAGCCGGCGCCGACGCGCGGCACGTCATCTCAGTACCCTGATGCCAGCACGCGGCACACTTCGGTTTATCTATCAATACGTTCTCAAGCGTGGCTTTTTAGACGGACGCGCCGGATATCGGTTTTGCCGAATGATGGCGTGCTACGAATCAATGATCACGATTCGAAAAATGGAATAACGCGTGGAGATCTTCTTTTACATTTTGGTTGGGATCGGATCGCTGGTCGCGATCACGGATTGGCGTGCGGGCTTGATGATCGCGATCGTCCTCGATTGTTTTCGTGACCCCGTCCGTAAACTTTCCGACGGTGAACCGACCCTACTGACGTACTGCGTCTGTGCCATTTGGGGCGCCGCCGCTGTGAACGTGATGTTCGGAGGTGACCGTGGACTTCGTCAAATTCGTCAACGATTTCCTTGGATCGAACGCGCCGTCATCCTGTACATCGCGGGTCTGTTGCCAGGCGCGGCACTCTCGTTGGCCCTTTACCAAAACGGCGTGCTTTTGGCCGGCTTGGGCTTCGTCTCCTATGCCGCTCCTTTGCTCGGTCTCGTGTTGGGAGCGGTTCTTGCCACCCAGTTGATGACGCTCAAGAAATTGCTGCAAATCTACGTGCTCGTCAACAGCGTCATGCTGATCGGGTCTGTCGCTGAGTGGTTGCAGTGGGATTGGCCGGCGCTCGGAGGCCTGGAGGGCTTTGAGTGGATTCGTCACATGCCGGGAGTGATCGTTCGCTTGATTTCAGGGTTCTTTCGAAGCCCCGATATCGCTGGATTCCATGCGGCCAATGTCCTGATGGTCTCGACCATCTTGTTGATGAATCGTGGTGACAAGCCGGGCATGGTTCGATCGATCAATCCGCTGTGGATGTCGACGGCTGTGTGGAGTGTGGTTCCACTGATGCTCTGCGGGCGTCGAAAGATGCTCATCATGCCCGTCATCTTCGTTGTCGCCTACTTGCTCTACTTGCAAGTCGCTGCGAAACAAAGCATCGTTCGAATGGTCGGATACCTTTGCTTGTTGCTTGCCATAGGCGCAATCCCGCTGGCACTCTACCGCGACGAGGAAGGCTTTGAAGACCACCAAACCTACTACGCGACCACGATTAGCGACGTCGCACCTCGATTGAAAGAAAACGTTGCGGGCGGAGTCCTGGGAACCGTCAAGCAGTCTGGTGTCATGGGGTCGGGACTGGGCGTGGCTACGCAGGGCGCGCAACACTTCGCGATCGAGGCACGGCGGGATGTGTGGCAAGAAGACGGAATCAGCCGGCTGTTCAAAGAGCTCGGTATTCCGGGGGTCGTCCTGATTCTTTCCGCCATGATCGTTCTCTTCCGGAATTGTGCCCGGCAAGTTCGGCAGCACAGTTTCCTTCCGCTGATCGAGATTCAGGCATTTACGTTCGCGCTGCTTTTGGCAAATTTTGCTTCCTTTGTTGCCTCTCATCAGCACTTCAGCGGTGACCCCGCCAATGCACTCTGGGCATTGCTCTTTGCAGGACTTTTCATCGGGACGCTATCGCTCCCTATTGGAAACCACCCACGAGAAGGGTGATTTGCAATGGAAAACCGCTCGATTGAATTGGATTGGCAACGTTAGAGGGGGCAGGGATGGCTAAATGGGCAAAGTCAATCGGTTTTAATTGCTAGTTCTATTGCGTTCAGGTAACCGGGGATTATGATTCGAGGGTCTACGGGCACGGATTGCGTCCGATGCCCCTCAAGTTCTACGGACAATGCATCATGGCAAGACTCTTATTCACATTGTTGATCGCGGCGGCTTCGACCGGTGCGGCAAACGCGGCAGTCGTCGGTTTCCTTGGCAACGTCGTGCAAGGGCGATCGGGCCCCGTGCTCGGTTCGCTGCCTCGTAACTTCACGCTGGTCCTGGATTACACGCCCGTGGCGGGTGGATCGACGACGATCAACAGCGGGACATTGCGTTTCCCTGCGACGCCAAACGGAAGCACGACCAACCCGAACATCGAACCTGCTGTGACCGTCCCCCTCGACATTTCAGTCGGTGGCGTAACGGTTGCGAACAATGCCGGCCCGATGGGTGAGGACTTCTTTCAGTTTACCGGTCGTGTTTCGGCTGGCCTGCTCGGACCGAACAATGTGAACTTCGCATTTACTTTCTTGAAACCTGCCGACACGATTGATTCGGTCGATCTGAATCCGACATCAATCGGACTACTGGTGAGCGGCCAGACGACGATTGCATTCTCGGGTGGTACGGGAGGATTCAGCGGACAAGGCTTTATCCGTGGGGCACCTGAGCCGGGGACGATG
>JBCBOO010000207.1:0-11969 GCA_039821235.1 Planctomycetota bacterium | reverse complement strand
CGCTGGTAGGGCGTCACATGGCCGCGACGAATGAAGGCCCCGACTTCCATTCGCCTTGTCCATTCATCCCATTGAGGAATCCAAAATTCGGCGTGGTCGGCATCGCCACTGCGTGCGGCGGAGATGACCTCACTGCGTATGAAACGGATTTCCTTGAGGCACTCTTCGGGCGATGGATAGAACGCGTAACACATCACGATGCTGATTGCGATCAGGCCCGCCAGCATGGTTCCACCGACGATCTGGGGGCTCACAATTCGATCAAACCGAAGTGGCTCCGACCCGATCTCGACACCCGCCGCTTTAGGTGCGGGAGCTGGCCAATTTTGCACGAATCGCGAAATCAATCCGGCCAGCGCAAGTATGCCAAAAAGAGAGACGCAGATTTTTTCTACCAAGCCGAACTTCTCACCCAACTTCTGTTTGGCGAGTTGAGCATAGTTTGTAATCGTCGGGTGAATTGGATTTGAGTAAATATCAAAAGCGTGGGTGTGACCGGATGGCTCCACCCCTGGCGGGACGAGTGGTTTGTTCACGGCGTAGGCCAAGGCCAAGACGATCATCAGCAAACTGCCGAGCCAGATGCAAACGCTGCGCACGCCAAAATGACGCGCCATCCAGCTGACCGTGCCCAGGTTGACGCCGGCACCGATGACCAAAAGCACAAAAGCGGCACCGGGGGAATTGGCGTGCTGGAACATCATGCCGAGTTGGCTCATCGCCAGCATGGGAGTCGCGTACGCGGGGATCGCGACCGCGGCCATCGTCGACGGGGCTCGCAAATCGTCCCGTTCCATCGCCATGCCAAGCGCACCCCAAGGCAGAACTGCCGCGAGCAGTGCAACACCCGCCGCCGCGATCAGTGTCCAAGCACCGACCGGTCCGACGAGTTGGCGACCCACGTAGGCAATGAGATTCCAAAGTCGTCTTAAACCAATGCTGTCGTCATCGGAGCGGTCCTGTGAGGTGTCGTCATTCGCCGTTGCTTCCTTCTGACGCGAGACGATGTCCCAGATGATTCCCACCATTGTGACGACGACCAACGATGCGAACGCAAACATCAAAATGACGTAGGGCCGCGAGAGCGTGACGCCGTAGAGTAATGACAGTGGATTGAACAGCGGCGCAGAAAGTGCGAAGGCGGAGATCGCACCCGGTTTGAGCTTTGACCGTCGCATTTCAATCAAGATCGGGATCACTCCAATGCTGCAGACAGGCAGCAGCATCCCCACCGCCCAGGACTGTGGGAGCGATCGCAGCGACGTTCCGCCGAAGAGGCGCCGAGTACCGGCATGCCCCAAGTAGTAACGAAAGACGCCGGCAATCAACACACCCACCAGCAAGGTGGGAGCGGCAGACAAGAGAGACTCGATGAATCGAATGGAGCCACCGGCAAGCGAACGGGTAAGTAGTTCAGTCATCGTGTGGACTCCTGGTGGGACCCATCGTCGTGATCGTGTCCGTCTCCATGTCCGTGATCGTGTTCATGTCCGTGATCGTGTTCATGTCCGTGATCGTGTTCGGTGTGCTGGAATCGATCGACTTGAAATTGTGGCTCCAGACTTTCCCAGGCCGATTCAGAAATACTGCAAAGCCTGGCGATGGCTGTTTGACGTTCGGATGACCACTTCGTTGGTTCCTCCGAAATCGATTGCCGAAGCGTTTCCGTTTGTTCGTAGATCGGAATCCAAACTTCCTCGGTGATGGCGGTGTCGGCTGCATACTCAGGAACCTGAGCAATCAGATTCGCGAGCTCTTCGGTCACCGCGTTTTGTTCCGTCGATTTTTCGTCGTCTAACCGCGCGGCAAGCTGTCGTATTTCCACGCACAATTCGGCGAGCGATTTTGGTGAGTCTTCGTGGTGCTCGTGTTCGGCGTGCTCGTGTTCATCGCCTTCGAGGTGGGCGGCGCCTTGGCCGCCAGGACTGCAGCCGGTTGAAATCAAACTCACGGCAAGCAAGATAGCGGCGGTGAAGCTGGCTTGGATTTTCATTCGAAACTTCACTTGTACTCGGGGGCCGGAACGCTCGCCAAGATTCGCTCGATGACCGAATCAACGGAGTCTGCTCGTGTCAGTAGCCTCACCGACAAAACCGGTTGTGCCGTCTCCGCAATGTCGGTTGGCGTCACGAAGTCTCGGCCTTGCATGAATGCCCATGATTGGGCGATTGCTTGCCAGAGCATCATGCCTCGAGGACTGACGCCAAGTTCGACGTCCGATTCGCTACGCGTTGCCTCCACGAGGTCGATCAAGTAATCGACAACCCGCTCGGAGACTTCGACCTTGCGCGTGCTTTCCTGGAGGGCACGCAGTTGATCGAGTGGCAATGGAACTGCGTTCTCCGGCTCACACTTGCTCGGTTCGGAGTCGCCAGGGAGTACTTCGCGTTGCAGAATTTTCCGCTGCGCATCACGGTCGGGGTAGCCAATTTTGAGTTTGACGGAGAATCGATCCAACTGTGCTTCCGGCAACGGATACGCGCCGTGTGAATCGATTGGGTTCTGCGTTGCGATCACAAAGAAGTTGGGCGACAGCCCGCGTGTCTTCCCGTCGACGCTGACTTGACGTTCCGCCATCGCTTCGAGCAGTGCGCTTTGCGTGCGCGGCGTGGTTCGGTTGAGTTCGTCTGCCAGCAGGACGTCGGCAAAAACCGGCCCGTCATGGAATTCGAACTCTCGCGTCTGCTGGTTGAACATGCTGAATCCGGTGATGTCCGCCGGCATCAAGTCGGGCGTACATTGAACTCGCGACAGCGTTCCGCCCAGTCCTTTCGCAATCGCTTTGGCGAGCGTCGTTTTTCCGGTCCCTGGGAGATCATCCAGCAAAAGGTGACCTTGCGATAACAAGCAGGCGATTACGAAATCAAGTTCCCGTTCTTTTCCCAATAGCACTGAACGCAAATGCGTCTGAAATGGCCTCAGATGCTCGACCGCTATTCGGGCCTCCACCTGACCATTCGTCTTATCTAAAGAAACCGTCATGTTGTCACCTTTGTCAGCAAGTTTGAAATGGTCTGCACCGACAGCATTCGAACGACGCGAAGTGAGTCTTCGCGAAGCGTGATGTTTCGGCGACCAAAGAAAGCCGCATCAGCGACGTCAAGAAATTGTCGTGAGGCATCGGCGATTGCGCCATCTCCTTCGGAGAGTCCCTCCAGCCATGTTCGTTGTGTCGTTCCCGACGGACGACGCATGCCAGCCAACGCGGCGCGGGTCTCGATGATCCACATGCCAAGACGCAAGCGTTGCTGAACGGGGAAGAGTCCCCTGACAAGCCAGATCAGCGTGAGCCCAAAGTTGATCCAGTAACGACGCAGCCAAAAAAGACATCCAGTTGAGACGATGGAAATTGCAGCATGAGGCCAGTACCTGGCGGCCATCCTTTGCGCAAGAAGTCGCCAGGAGGGCTTGTAGGTCGGGGGCAGGTAGCCCGGCGTCGGTTCCATCTCGAACCACTGTCCGTCTCGAAGTTTCACTTCGACCCAAAAGTGGACGTCGGTCGGCAAGACATTTGAGTGCCCCGCCGCGAAATCGAATGCGTCGGGGCGAACGTAGAAGCCCGTCACAAGGCGGCTTTCCAAACCGAGTTCATCCGCCATCACGGCAGCTGCGGTCGCGAACAGATGGTTGCCGCCGCGTTTGGACTTAAAGAAACCCTCCAGGGCCGAGCCGTCATCAAAGGTGACTGACCGGTCCAAGACGAATTCCTCGCGAAGATGATTCGCGATCGCATTGAGTTTGTCGTAGGGCTCCTCGAACGCTTTCGTCACTTCGTGCGCTAACGATCGCCAAGACTCGAGAGAGTTGTTTTCGTTCGTTCCGATCTTCGGGGCGAGAGATAGCCGTTCGCGGAGTTGGTCTTCCAACAGACTCTGACTTGCAACGTGCACGACGGTCAGCGGAGGTACCCAGTCGCGTTCTGGCATGAAGAACGAGCCGTCTCGATCGATTGCAAAGAAATCCTGTCGATCGACCTCTTTCACGTGCACCGCGCCGGACAGCATGGGAACGGGTAATCGAGGAGACTTGAGACGAATGACTTTCAGCAATCCGACGCTGACCGACTTGGAGTGGCGGTCGAATGCCGATTGCAATTTGGGATCGAAAAACCAATGTTGTTCGCCGATGATCACCCGAGTGAGCTTGGGTTCAGCAAAGTCTCGTGTTTGGATCCAACTCACACCATCGAAGGCATCAAACCGCTGCATGGCGAGCCGGATTCCGGTTGCCCCGTCCCACTGAACGACGCAAGCTTCTTTTGCATCTTCGAAGTGTCGGTGTTTTGGCGGCGGAAGACGTTCGGTCGAGAATGAGCCCCCGCCTTTTTCACTCTTCGCGGCACGCTCGTGCATGGGGATCACGTTGTCATTGGCCATGGCCTGCCGACGTTCCCATTTTTGTTTCTTCATCTTGGGTTCGCCGACCATGTCGTTGATCATGTCGAAGAGTGTCGACTCGGTGGACTCCAGGAAAATGTCAGAGTCGACGGCGCCAAATGATTCGGCATGATCTTTGGCTGCGATGGCAGCGTCACCGCTACCGACGCCTTTTCGGGCTGCCGAATGATCCCAAGTGGTCCCGCCGCTGGTCGGCATCAACTCGAATGAGAGATTTCCTCCATTGGTGAATCGATCACGCACGGCGTACCCGCCGATGGTAAGAACGGCCAGGGCCAGTCCCATCGTCACAGGGCGTGTGGTCGGGTGCCGCGACACTTGATCTGGCATCGCGGTTTCCAACCGATCCCAGTGATTCGCGATCAGATGCCAAACACAGATCGCCATCCAAACAAGCGGAAACGCAATGGCTTGTCCCTCATCCGAAATGACGGCGCAGAACAGTACCAGGAAGCCACTGACGACCAACGACATGGAACGAGTGCGTGTTGTCGAGGCACCTAAGGCAAGCGCGAGCGCGACCGCCCCAAACTGGGTGAGCGCGATTAATTCCGGTGCGACCGGTGATGCGAATCGGCTCGCAAGGAGCGAAAACACGATCGGTGCACCAACAATGATCGAAAGCCCCGCGGTTCTTAGTCTCTTGTTCCGTGCGGATGCAATGACGCCCGTCAATCCAAACGCAATCAACTCGTAGACAAAGAACTTCTCGTCACCCTTGATTCTTAACGGTGCGATGGCGAGCAGTCCGACCGCTGCCAAGATCACACACTCGATTCGTTTACGCGACCAAGAAGGCATGATGCTGCTCCTTCCAGAGGCCAAAAACTTGGCTTCGTTGGTCCGCAGAACGATCGACAATGAAATGCGTTTTCACGGCATTCTTGCGGCGACTGGCGGCCGGATCGGCCACCAAGACATCCGGATTGCCGAATTCGTCGGATGTGACGATCACATGCGGTTCACCCTGAGTAGGAGCCATGAGAGTTGATTGCTCGACCCCATTTAGTGGCACATCAGTCAGGGCATTCATCAATTCGATGAACCCCGATTGTCCCCTTTTCGGGCGCATCAACTTCCCACCCAACCAAACATGCATCTCCGTCCCGGCCCGATGAAGGCTGGCCAGGATACTGGCTGCCACGCGAATCCGATCTGAAATCGCATCACGCTCGTGGCGATCTCCCACATCGACCATCACCTGAAGCGTCACCGAGTCTGGTCCGCTTCTTTCGGTGACAACGAGGTCACCCGCCTTTGCAGTCGCCACCCAGTTGACACTTCGCAACAAATCGCCACGACGGTACTCTCGCAAACCCGTGAAATCACTCTCGCGTCCACGCCGAGACCCTTCACCGTGGTCACTTGTGCGTCGTCCGTGGAATTCACGGGTGCCGGCGATCGCATCGACACGAGGCCAAACCGTCACGGGGGTGACCTTCTTCAGCGTTCGTCGAGCCGTCCAAATTCCAAAAGGAAACGAACAGGAGACGGAGGTCTCCGACTCTGGATAGTGTCCGCGTAATTGCGGCCGGACGGTGAAACGATAGGTGCTGGTCGCCAACGCTTTGACATAAGCGAGTGCGGCGGTCGGCTCTGCAGAGTTGGTGTTGCCCTCGTCACGATCCAGAAAGCCCTCCACCGCCAAACCCCAGATGGGAATGAAGCTCGAGTTGCTTACCGAAAGCAATAGATCACAGGGCTGATCCTCATGAGTGTGTTCGCGCTCAGACTTCAACTCGCATTGAACGAGTCGTACGGCAACCCACGGCCAAACCATGCCGATGGAAATGACTGCCAGGAGCGCGAACGCAATCGTCCAACCGATTGGAGCCACATACCAACCCACAATTGCACTCATCAACGCGGCCAAAACGAACCAACCAACAGGTTCTTTCAACCAATACACGAACCGATTCGCCCCGGGACAAAAGTCAGTCGTCAAGAGTGAGACGAATCGACCTTGTCTGCTTGGCGGATCATTGGCAATGGAAGCCATGAATCCAGACCTTCAGCAAGAAAAAGAAGAAATAACCATCACGGATCAAACGACCCGTGGAGGTCCTCTTGCTGAAATGCTCTTGAAAACCGAGGAAGCGCCCGTCTCGACTGGATCCGAAGGCAGCAGCGCGATCAAAGTCGCGTCGACGACAAACGTGTACCCGAGGAACAGGACGCATTCGCGGGACGCGTAAAACGATTGACAGATGCTGCAGCGATCAGAGTCATGCTCCCCATCGGGACATGGCGCCGGAGTCGGGCGGCCGTTCGTTGGGGCGATGTCTGCCTCAGGCGTCGACTGGCAGTGCTGATGACAACAGCAGTGAGAATCCTGTGAAGCCTCCGCGCTCAGCGAGACAGCCGGTCGGGGCTCAGCATGCGAGACGCAACCGACGTGGAAAGCCCCAAGAACATTGCCGAGCAACATTCCCGCAATGCAAATCAAATTGCAGAGGGCGGAGGGACGGATCACAACACGGTCCAAATGTGAATTCTGACGAAGCCAGATTGTCGTTCAAATCAGTACGCTACGTCAACTCAAAGAGTTCCTGCAATCGAAATTTTCATGTCAGCCAATTTCCGTAGAATCGGCTTTCACTCCAGCTCCAGCGTGATTTCAATCGGCTGCATCTGGCCTTCCTTGACCTCGACCGACAGTCCGCTGGTGTAGTAGTCGGCGTATCGACGGGGGACGGTGACGCCGTGTGCGTGAGCATCTTTGGCAAGGTCTTCCGTCAAAACCATTTGCACTACCACGACTTCGTATTTGCCAGGTTCAAGTCCGACGACTCCATCCGCGCTCGTCGGCTGAAAGCTGCCGTCCGAAGTGATTCGGCTACTGAATTGAGCCTTGTCTGCCTTTCGACGAAACTCGACCGCGCCCGACTGAACGGGAGATCCGTCGGAGAAGCGCACGATGCCGGATTCAGGACCATTTGGCCCTCCGCAACCGATGACTGCACAGAAAACGAGCGTTCCGGTGAACAGACTTACCAAGCGACGCGTGTGTGGGAGACGTCTCACTGAATCAACTCAACCACTCGCGCGTCTTTGCGGTTGGCAAGTGCACCCAATACTTTTGTGTCGGTATCCGGACTCAGGAATTGGACGCTCCCGTCGACCCGCGCGAAATGAACGCCACCAGGGTGCCAACTCCCGAACGAGTACATATCGGCTAGCACATCGGTCGGACTGCTGGCGAGCCGCAGTCCGGGCCCCGCGAGACGAGCAGATGCGGGCAAGTGATCGCCGTCATAGGCGGGTGAATCAATCGGGAACGTCCCAAGCTCGTCTTGGCGAACAAACTTCTCGCCGAATAGGAATGTATTCGAAAGCCCATCAAAGACGGACGCCATTCGCACACGGTCAAGCGGAGCAATGGCCTCTCCTTCTTTGCACCTTGGACGCACGCTAATGATGACGCCGGTTCCATTTCCACCAAAATAGAAGTCGGTGGGCTCGCCGGTTGCACCTGGGGTCAGGTCACCGTGGTTCCCCGCGTAGTCACAGAGAGCGCCTTCGACTTCGAGCGAAATATCAATCGGACGCGGAGGAATGGGGCAACCGCACGGCAAGCGTCCTCCGCCGCCCTCCACGCTGGTGCGTAGACTTCGTCGGCCGAGTGGACGGGTGCCTGATCGACGGGACGGGCAAAGGAAAATGTCGGGAACGACAAGCCGGACGTCGCTCTCGTGTTGATGCCACGGTTTCGAAAAATCCCACTTCTGGCCGAGTGCCGACTGTTCAATAAAGGGCATTACCCGGGCGAGCCAGGTCGGCGTTTCGAGTCCGCACTGATCGGATGGCCGCGCGTCCGGCCGAGACTCGTACCGTGCGGGAGGGAAGAACCCGAATGCGTCGTGGTGAAGCTGCGTCGCGAGGGCCAGCTGTCGGACGCGATTGGAGCAATCCACGCGTCGTGCAGCCTCCCGGGCGGATTGCACACCGGGCAGCAGCATTGCGATCAGTATCCCAATGATTCCGATTACCACTAACAACTCGACCAACGTAAATCCATCACGACGGACTTTCGGAGCATGAATCGGTTTGGGACTTTTCACGGCAGACCCGGAATGAGTGAGTAGTTTGGGCGATCGCACGCATGCTTCAATAGGTTACTCCAAAAACAAGGCGACAGAAAAGTGTCTGATTAACTTCGCCCGCGTCACCAAAGAGGGGTGTGTCGCCCTCCCTCACTGCTATTTGGGGTGTTTTTCTGGGCATACTCACTCGCCTCGATTCCACGACCGTTCCATTGTCTGTCGAACAAGGCCACGTCGGTCTGCGCCGTGCAACTCGATCCGACGATGACACGTTGACGAAGCACTATCGCAGGACTTCGGCTTCCGCTCCATAGGCGATCGTTTCGATCTCCAGTCCGGCGCACCAGGTTTCAATCTGCTTCGCATTGCTGCTCGAGGATTCGTCGTCGTTGACGTCTGCCGAAGAAAGGTACAGTCGCTGCACAAGCCTCTCCTCCGCTTGTGCGGCACGGACGGTGGCGATCACATCGTGGATGACCCCCAGCCGGTTCGGTGCCACCAACAGCAACTCGGCCGTCGGCAGAGCTTTCAACAGATCGAAGTTCAACATCGAGTCCGCGATCGGACTGAATAGGCCCCCTGCACCTTCGATCAGCAGTGTGTCGCAGTGTGGCTGCCAAGCGTCAACCCCTTCGTTGAGTTGCACCTCGTCGACCACCCGTCCCTCTCGGCGGGCGGCCTCATCCGGTGCGACTGCCGCCACGAATCGTTGTGGGCAAATCAACTGGTGGTTAAATTCGCCCCCGAGTGCTTCGTACAGGGCGTCGGCGTCTTCGCTCTGAAGGAGCGTTTCATCGGCAATCCGTCGGCAACCACTTGCAACCGGTTTGTAGGCGCCAACACGTCGACCGCTTCGACGCCATCCGCGGATCAGTGACGCCGTCACATACGTCTTGCCCACATCGGTGCCGGTGCCAGCGACAAAATAGATTTTCACACCAACGCTCCCTTCATGCTGGAACTTACCCCGTGACCTACCGAAACGTGAAACTTGCTGTTTTGCAGATGCGTTACGTAGGCTCGCGCGATGCGATGATCGACCACACGGAGGCGATGATCAAAACCGCTGCCCAGCAAGGTGCCAACATCATCGCGTTGCAAGAAGTCTATTCGAGTCCGTATCCGTGCCAATCCGAGGACCACCGAAACTTTGATTACGCGGAAACGCTCGACGGCCCTTCCATCACAAGAATGCAATCGATCGCCAAAGAACTGGGGGTTGTGGTCATTGCTCCCTTTTTCGAACGACGGGATGCCGGGATCTATCACAACGCCGCCGCGGTCATCGATGTCGACGGTAGCGTCGCGGGTCTTTACCGCAAGATGCACATCCCTGACGATCCGCTCTACTACGAGAAGTTCTATTTCGCGCCCGGTGATCTGGGATTCAAACCCATTGAAACAAAATTTGCGAAACTGGGCGTTGGCATTTGCTGGGACCAGTGGTTTCCGGAAGCTGCCCGATTGTTCGCGCTCGCGGGCGCTGAAATCCTGGTTTATCCGACCGCAATCGGTTGGATCAAAAGCGAACGCGAAGAATTCGGAGCGGGCCAACACGATGCTTGGCTTACTTCGATGAGGGCCCATGCAATCGCGAATGGCGTTTGGGTTGCCGCACCGAATCGAGTGGGCACTCAGGGCGACGTGGATTTCTGGGGGGCTTCTTTTGTGGCATCACCGCGTGGCGAAGTGGTGGCACAAGCGAATCATGAAGACGACTGGATCTTGGTCGCGGAATGCAACTTGGACGAAATCGATCTCGTGCGAACGCATTGGCCTTTCTTTCGTGACCGCAGAATCGACGCCTACGGAGATCTAACGCGCCGCTGGATCGATGCTCCGCCATGACCTATTTCAACCAACAAACCAAGTTAGTCGACTATGATCGCTCCCGTGATTCATCGCATCCGAGCGAGTTGCTGATCGTCGAGGGGGACTCCGCTTCCAGAGCCGTCCAACGACTGCGGGACCCGGCTTTTCAAGCCGTCTTACCTATGCAGGGCAAACCGATGAACGCGGTCAAGGCAAGTGAGACACGCGTCAAACGAAACCCGTGGTACATCGCGTTGGTCGATGCGTTGGGCGTCGACTGGGACGCAAGCAGCCTGGAGTCGCTGCGCTATGATCGCGTCATTCTGGTGTTCGACCCTGATGCGGACGGGATCCACTGCGGAGCACTTTTGCTGATGTTCCTCGATCAGTATTTGTCGCCGTTGCTCGCTGCGAACCGGGTTTCTCTGGTCAAGCCGCCCCTGTTTGAAATCACCGCGACGGGCTACACCGACTCCGTTTATGCGTTCAGCGAAGAGCATCTCAAACGGATCGTTGCGTCGCTCGAAGAAAAAGAGATCGAGTGCAAACACAAACGTTACCGCGGACTTGCCAGTCTCGGAGACCAAACGCTGATCGAGACTTGCTTGGATCCGGACTGCCGAACGGCTCATCTACTGCAAAGGAAAGACGCCGAAGCAGCGCGAAGCCTTTTCGGGGGATCGTGATTCGCGTTGATCGAATCAAACGCTCGCAAGCAATCGAGCGACTATCGGTCCGCCGGCTTCCAAACGCCCGTGTCACGCGGTTTTACCGGAGGGTTGGCGAGGCCTCGCTCACCGCGTGTGTACGAAGAGGATGGCTGCTTCACCGGTTCCCATGCGGCAACGGGTTGGATGTTCCGTTGACGCATCGTGGCGTTGCGAACGGGGACGGCAAGCCGAACGCCAGCGTCACCGGCCTGATTGGCTTGGTCAAAACCGCGCGGCAGTTCGGGGTCTCGAGACTGTTTAGCCGGCGGCAATGGCGGAGGCTGCAAATCATCAACAGGTGCGCGGCGCAGTGATTCCGTCTCGGGTGATCCGATCGGACGCAGCCGACTGTAGGTCGATGCCTCGGGAACGTCGCCTGCATTCGAAGGTCGGTCTTCAAACTCCAACGAAGGAGGTGTTCCTGTTCGCGTGAAACGTTCCCCCTTGTTAAACAGGTTGGTCACCGGCGGATTGAGTTCAATGGCGGGGCCAGACGAATCGTTTTCGTCCGTTGAAGGATCGCTGCCATCGGCAGGCGGCATCAAGGAGTCCTCGCGACCATCATTCAGGAGAGGAATTTCGGATTGATCGCTTTCGCTCGGTGATGCAAACGGAGAGAGGTCATCGGGTTGTGTTTCGAAACGTCGCGATTCGATACGAGGCTGAGGAACGGGAGTCGAATCCGTTGGCTCATCACCGACCAACGGAGCTGTGTTGCCGTAACCGTATCCGGGAGGATTCGTGAGCAACGGGTCGGTACTGGGGATGGGGCTCACGCCCGCATCACCTGGGTAGGACTCGCCACTGACTTGGCCGATCGAACCGTTCAGTGGCATCGCGCCCGCTCCAGGAACGAACGAGGGAGGCGTCACCGCTTGTGGAAACGAGTAGCTGGGTTCGCAAGACACAGCCGGTCCCGACTGAACGAATCCTGGCTGAGTAAAACCTGGCTGAGTAAAACCTGGCTGAGTAAAACCTGGCTGAGTAAAACCTGGCTGAGTAAAACC
>JBCBOO010000206.1:0-12048 GCA_039821235.1 Planctomycetota bacterium | reverse complement strand
ACAACGGAAATCCAGTCCCAAAGTTGGCGTGTGACGTGTTCCCCGCATCACAACCACCAAGACAACGCCGCTCAAGAGGTTGCGACGCAACTCTGGATGGACTGGCATCTGAAAAAAGGCGGTCAACCGGTTCCAGCTTCCCCGACGTGCAAAGTTCAGATCAACACGGCAAGCGGTATTCCCTCCGTCTTCGTCCACGCGGATGAATCACAACCGGTTCTCAGCGTCGATGTCTTTTACACCCGCCACGGAAAACAACCGGGAGAACCCGAGGACCGAGAGAATACCATCGCACGGTTTTGGCACCATGCAGCGTTGGTCAAGGAGGACAACCACTACCGCGGTGAGCTACCTCTGCATGGAATTGACCAACCGCTCTGGGTCTACGCAAACGTCACGTATCGGCTGCCGCAACCGATTGAGGGCGCCGGCTACTACTACCGAACGTACGAGGCCGACCGGTTCTGTCTTTCGTCACTCCTGACGCAGATCACGCCACAGGAACTGAGAAAATCCAGCGTCCGCTCGACTCGCCCGACCACAACTTCGCTGGAAGACTTTCAGGGTGACTGGCGAAAAGAGTGGTTCACGTACCGACCTGACGAATGGTCGATCACGACACACAAGGTTTACGACGACGTTTACGCTGCACCTCCGGACGCAAGACTTCAGTTGGATGTCCAATGTGAACTGCCAAACGATTTGGTGATACGACTCGACGACTACGCGTCATGCGTCAAGCTAGAGGGTGGCAAAAGTCATCAGACCATCCGTGTCACACCACATGATTTCAAGAACCACGCGGGCGAGTCACTCGCCGATTGGCGGGGGATCAAACAGTTGAAACTTGTGACCTCGGATCGCTTGAAACCGTTTCGCGGCAATCCGGCGAAGCCAAGGACGATCGGCGAACCCTGGCAGGGGCCTCCGCCGGAATTTCGCAGCCTTCGTTGGATACCAACGGGTGATCCGGTGAGCGAGTGACGTTCGAGTCGCCCTCCGCTCATTGCAACTCGTTCAGGGTACGTTCGGCTTCCACTCGCTTTCTTTCGCGATCCATTGCTCTCAAAGCCGTGATGATTTTGCCGCGATCGCCCCTCGTCAGTGGACGTCGTGACGCAGCGTCCTCGAGGATTCCCTTTGGTACATCTTCCATGATCCAGTCGTCGCTGCGCTGCGTCGCGAAAGGCAGATCCCTGTTGCCCATTGCCTGGAGGTTGGCCAGTGGGTTTCGGCCCCAGGCGTAGCGAAAGTGCACCGGCTCGGGAACCATAGGACTGGTGAGAACCAAGCGTTTCCGGTCGTACCGCACTCTTCCTCGGTCGTCTTTGCCGTTCTCGGCGTAAGCGACGTCGGCCGGATGAAAACGGCCGTCTTCTCCGGCGATCGCGAAACCCTGGATGGTACCGTCTTGAGGGTCGCCGACATCCGTATCCAACGTGAGCAACAAGCGACCTTCACCCCGTGACATCTCCACCAAGCGTGGCGGCATCCAGGGAAGTTGCTGTTTGAACCCATACTCGGTTGCCAGAGCCCAACGCGCGATTCGTTCTCCGGCCGGGATTTTCACCTGCGGATGATACCAGCGTCGCCGCAGGTCATAGGTACTGGCAAATCCGATCTTGGTGTCACCGGCATCGAGTCGATCCAAAAACGATTGGTACTGCGCCGCGCGGATGTCGATTCCGGCATTGAACATCTTCTCGCAATAATCGTCGCGCGTCTGAGGATACCCGTCCGTGCAAAGAGAAATGATTCCAAAAGGAAGTGTTTCATCTTGAAAGGCCGTCCGCCACGCGGAGATCATCTCGGGGAAGACATCCCGATACATCTCCACACCCAGTGAACCTTCAAACGTGTTGTTGTAACCCTGGTGAAAGAGGATTCCTTTGACAGACAGTCCCTCAAGCGGAGCAATCATTCCGGCGTAACAATGCCCCGGAAAGTTGTGATCGCCGATCGGTCCCGGACGCAGATCGCTGGGTGGGGCGATGCGATCTGCTGGGACTGCTTTACCGGCGGCTTTTTGGTTGGCCAGCCATTGGGCGTGTTGCTTGATCCGCTGATCCAAGTCGGCCTGCGCATTCCACTCGGCGGCCTTCTGTCGAAAAGCTGCGAGCTTGTTGCGTGTGGTTTCGCTCTCCATCGCCTCCAGCACTTTCATCGGCGTCCAAGTCTCAACCGTCGTTCCGCCCCGAGACGCATCGATCACCCCGATCGGCACCTGGCTGGCTTGATGGACCCGTCGAGCGAACACGAAACCGATGGCTGAAAGCTCGCGAACCGTTTCGGGCGTGCAGGTTTGCCAGTCGCCTTTTCGAAAGTGCCTGCCGAACCAGTCGCTCCACTCATGAAGACGTGCGAAGCCGGATCGGTACTCTGGCCCGACTCCGTAAGGCACGGTGAGAATGCGGATTTGCGGATAGTTGGCCGAGACGATTTCCAAATTGCCGTTTTCAACCTTGGCGATCTCGAATTCCATGTTGCTTTGACCGCCCAGCACCCAAACGTCACCAACCAACAAGTTGTCCAGCGTGATGGAGTCTTGTTCGCCATCGATAATCAACGCTTGCGAATTTTCGTTCGCAGCCATCTTCGGCAAGGTCACTTGCCAGCGACGTGTTTCATCGGCCACGGACGTGGTCTTGGATTCACCAAACGTGACGGTGATCTTTTCGCCGGGCCGGGCCCAACCCCAAATGTGAATCGGTTTGTCACGCTGGATCACCATCCCGCTTTGAAACAGATTGCTGACGCACAACCCCTCACCGATTGCGGGGACGTCCACAACGTTTTCGCGGGGCATGCGCTGTGCGGAAACCGATGGACTGGCCGTGAACAACATCACGATGACAAAGGCCGAGACCGAACCGAGGTGGCTTCTCATGGGGGCAGTCTATTTTCGGGAGATTGGGAGTGGGGGCGGTTGGGAGCGGCGGAGTGGGCCGCGTCGGCATTTCGCGTGACTCCGGAGTCTAACACAAGCACGATATGTCAGGCCTGCTGATCGCGGATGAACCGTTTCATCGCTTGTAGCGTTTCCTTGCTCACGTGGTGTTCGATGCCTTCGCTGTCGACGTCCGCGATTTGCTCGCTGACGCCCAGGGCAAGCAAAAACGCTCGGACGACTTGATGGCGTTTTCGCGACGCGGATGCCAGCGACTTGCCAGCCGCCGTGAGTTCGATGGGTTGATAGGGTTCGGTTTGGACCAATCCATCTCGCTGTAAACGCGCGATCGTATTGTTGACCGTCGCGTGCGTCACGCCAAAGTGCTTTGCCAAGTCGACCGAGCGGCAAATCCCGTTGGCTGCCATGGTCTCGGCGATCACCTCGACGTAGTCTTCCGCCACTTCACTCGCGTGGGCATCACGGACACGTTGATGAATGGGTTCAGCCAAACTAACTCTCGGGATTATTCTCGGGCAAATCGACGAATCGACCGAGTATATCCGGTCCACTTTCTGGACCAATCCCCTTTCCGCAACGAGGGAGTGGGGCTATCGTTACAAAAGTTAGCCCGTGCTAACTTGGGCGCATCGTCACCCGAAGCTTTCATCGATCCGATGATCGAAGCGTCACGGGCGGTTAATGCATTGGTTCTTGTTGATGCGATCTCCAAATCACAACCCGAAGCGTGAGCGAGCGGATCGTCTCTTTCCCTTGCTGACTTGCACCCGGTAGTAATTCTAGGCTCCATCCAGACTCAAACACCCCTTACCACCCCCACAAAGTTAGCCAAGGCTAATTTCATATGTCAATCAATCCTCAAACGAAAACCGCAAAACGAATCGCTTTCGGCCCTAGTCTGAGAAAGGGCTTCACCCTCGTTGAGCTGCTCGTGACCATCTCGATCATTGGAATTTTGATCGGACTTCTGCTTCCTGGAGTGCAGGTGGCTCGGGAGGCTGCGCGGCGCATCTCTTGCAGCAACAATCTTCGCCAGATTGGGCTTGCCGCCCAGAACTATCATGCGGCGTTCAAGCGTCTACCCGCGGGATACGTTTCTTACGCCACGCGAAACGGCATCGCGCCTGCGGGCGTGATGATGGATCCGATCACATGGGATGCGGGACCTGGTTGGGGCTGGGCGGCGGCCCTGTTGCCGTTCGCCGAGGGAGCCACCGTCAGTGATAGCCTCCGAACCGACCAACCGATTTGGTCTCCGGAGAACGCACATGGGATTCGGACAAAGATCCCGCTTTTCCTCTGCCCAAGCGCGACGGGAGGAGATGACGCATTCACCGTCCGGCGCGAAGACGAATCGCCGCTGATGATTGGTGGTCGATCCATCGAAGCCGGGCGCAGCCACTATGTGGCCAGCCATGGTCAAGAAAGTTGTTGGGGTGAATGTGGCTCGGTTGCCACCGGTGAAGTGTTCACGAACATCTACACCGGTCAAACGCGTCAGGTGGTGATCGATGGCGATGCGGGACAAGTTGCCGACGGGCCATTCTTTCGCAACTCTTCCACACGATTCCGAGACGTGACGGATGGACTAAGCAACACGATCTTCTTTGGTGAGCACAGTTCGTCGCTCAGCGAAAAGACCTGGGTCGGTGTTATCCCGGGAGCCTTCACACACCCTCGTTTTTCATCGCCCGAGAATGGGCCGGATGCGGCCGCGACGCTAACACTGGTTCATGCCGGTCCCTCCGGCGGTGAACTGGATATCACGGGAAACCCCATCGTGCATCCGGTGAACTTCCCGACCTATCACGTTGGGCAGATGTTCTCGGAACATCCTGACGGAGGATTTATCTGCCTGGGTGACGGGTCGGTTCGCTTCGTCGACCGGTTTGTCGACCTGTTTCTATGGGCGGAGCTCTCCAGCATGGATGAGCACGAAATCATCGACTGGGAGCGACTGTAATGTCCACGAGAGATTCGCAAGGTTCTGGTGCGAGGAACCTCGTTTGGTTCGTTGCGGCCGTGTTGATTCTCGCCGTCGCTGCTTTCATCGGGCTGTCTAAGGACAAAACAAACCTCAGTCAAAACGAATACGACATCACGATGGCACTTTATCGAGTTTGCAATCAGCAGAGCACCGAGGGATTGCGAAAGGTATCTGAAATACTGGACGGCTCGCTCATAACTTCTTCTTCACCAAGTGAGGGACTGGAGCGGCTGAAAAGCATCATCCGGCTGGCCGATGAAGGGGCATGGCAAAACGCAAGACGCCAGTGTCGACAGCTTCTTGAGGAACAAGTTGAACGGTGACTGCCGAGTCAATTCGACTACGTTAAAGTCAGGTTTCGATCATCTGACGTGAGACCCTCAGAGTGTTTTTTATCGTTTTTTCACACGACAACCCGCTCAATCCATACAGAGAGGCTGGGGGGCTTGGGGGCGCTGGTCAATCGTCGCCTTCTTGTTCTGGGTACTGAGCGAAGTCGCCATATGGTTCGACTAGTCAGCTCAACTGGTTCCCCCAATCGAGCCCTCGAAATGGCAAACCACGTGAGAACGTGGGACGCAAAGTCATGGGTCCAAAGATCGTTTCGATCTGCCGATCGCCAGACCACCGAAGGGGCCAGAAGAAACGACTTATTCGATCCTCTTTTCTTCTCCTCGGGAATCAACATGTTTCACATGCAGATACGCGCTGCTGCGCGGTCATGGCGACTCGCAATCATTCTGTGGCTAGTCGCCTGCTTGACTGCGAGTACCACACTTGCCGACGACCCCAAGTTGTTTCTCGTCGAGGAAGACTGGGAAGTCGTGATCACCGAGCCCGACGCGGCTATCAACTCGCCCCAGATCGCATTTTTTCTTTTTCCGGACGCGGAACACGATGATTGCTATTTTCAGCTGCAAATGAACTACTCCGCTGAAGATGGTTACTCAAGTGGTGGGTTTCGAGTCGGAGCGTTCTGCAACGAAGTTCCGATGGACGAGGAACGCAGCCGGGTCAGCGAAATGTTGACCTGGGACAACGACCGGATCTCTTGGACGAGTGCCATGGCGGTATTCGATGGCAAGCTAATGTACGCGCTCAAGGATGGCGATGGACAACAGTGGGGAAACTTTGGTGGCCCCGAGTACCTTGTTGAAATGGATGATCAGGACCTTCACGCACTTGACCACTATTCGCCGACGAAAAGCCTGGAGTCACTTGACATCGGCTTTGGAAAAAACCGGGTTGCTTCGGTTCGCTTGAAACGAGTGAGATTGAAATACACCAACGGCCACACGGTGACGGTGGAAATCAATCAGCTTGCGTATCAAAACCCGACCGACACTCAGTTCGCCACGTCGGAGGAGTAAACCAATGAGTTCCCTTATTCAATGTGCGGTACGACGGACACGCAAGAACCAACGCAAAGGATCTGCCATTGTCCTCAGTGTCTTTTTGGTCGCAGCGATTTTGATGATTGCTGCTATCGCGATCGATTATGGTCACATCAATGTGTCTCGAACAGAAGTGAAGCGAACCGCCGATGCGGCTGCGATGGCGTCCTGCTGGGAGTTGTTCGACAGTATTGCTGAGCGTCGTTCGTTTTCCTCGTCGGAATCAGACATCCGATCCTCGGGCGCGACCATTGCGAGTGCTAATCTCGTCAGTGCCACCCCGACCTCACTCAATCTGCAATCCGATATTGAGATCGGACTCTACGACCTCGAAGATCCCGGCAACCTACAGCAATTGTCTCAGGATGAATTTAACGCGGTGCGAGTTCACGTCCGTCGCGATGCTGCATCAGGTGCGTCGATTCCGTTGTTCCTGGGGTCGATCACCGGTCGAAATGAGCAGTCCATGCAAGCCTTTTCGACCGCCGCCATGTTCAAATCCATCGGTGGCTTTTACACACCGCCGAAAGCGGGGGAAACGCTGGATATTCTCCCAATCGCCTTGGACTTGGAAACGTGGGAAGCGGTGGTCGCCAAACAGACCGGTGACTCACTTCAGTATTCGGGGGGCCAAATCACGGGAGGTTCCGATGGCTACTGCGAGTGCAATCTCTATCCTCAAGGAACGGGTTCACCAGGCAACCGCGGTACGGTGGACATCGGCGGTCGCAACAACAGCACCAAAGATCTAAGTCGTCAGATTATTCATGGCATCTCGCAGCAGGACTTGGCCGACCTTGGCAAACCTCTTGAGTTCGACGGCAATCATGAACTGGAGTTGAACGGCGACACCGGCATCAGCGCCGGAATCAAGGATGAACTGGCCGCGATCATCGGACAAAAACGCATCATTCCCATCTTCACCAAGGTCAAAGGAAACGGGAATAACGCGATGTACACCATCGTCCGATGGGAGGGGATTCGAATCCTGGGCGTCAAACTGACCGGCCCCATGAAGAAGAAGCACCTCACTATTCAACCCGCACCGATGGTTGCCCGCTACTCGCGCTACGAGAGAGAGTCGTACGAAGAGAGCGAGTTCTTGTACACACCCGTCATGCTCGTTGAGTAATGCAGAACCGAGTCACCCGCTGCAAAACCAAACAAAGAACAGTCACGATGAAAACACAACAAATCAAACGAAGAACGCGCAAACGTCGCGGAGCGGCGGTGGTTGAGTTCGCCCTGGTAGTGCCCGTCATGCTGACGTTTACTTTCGGGATGATTGAACTGAGCCGCATCAACATGATTAAAGAGGCAATCGTTCAGGCATCACGTGAGGGAGCACGCGTCGGGATTCGTCCCACGGCAACGGTCGCCGATGTGAATGAGCGAGTCGACGAAGAGCTCGCGATGATGGCGATCAGCACAGCCAATGTGCAGGTCACTCCAGGGTCACTCGACGATGCCATGCCGGGGGACCAAGTCGTGGTCCGAATATCGGTCCCGATTACGGATGTGAGTTACGTTCCCGGATTCTTCTCGTTCGAAGGGATGGACATCATTGCCGAGACCGTCATGCGACGGGAAAGCTCCGGCTGATGCATTTGACGTTCGATGCTGCCAATGCAATTGTCGAACCAGCTCTAGTTGACGAGGCTGGCGTGGGGTACATCTTCGCAGCCAAGCCACCTTGCCACGGAGTTCGACGTTGCACGACGGATGATGGATGGCCACAAGAATTCATCGTCGTTGAAAACCTGTTCGCCATGTGCGGTGGCCAGATGCCAGTAACCCGCCTCGCGCTCTCTCCGCAATTGATCATTGGTCCAACCGAGATGTCCGACGATCAAACGAAACGGTCCGGGCTGCGTCTTGACGAGTGACTCAAGGAGTTCTTTTTGAGCAGCCACGTAGACTCCGTGACCCGCCTCAGCTTCGGCGAACTCACTTTCGCCGTGAACGGCAACCACTGGTCCGGAAAGTGGGCCACCGAAATGCACTTGCCCCAGATGACCGGCGGCCTCCGAGATGGTTTGCCCCGCCAAACTGAGCTTGGATTCTGCGGGTGGGACGTCATCTTCGTCGCCAAATTCAGTCGTCGTCTCGGTTGACGCAGGGGGTAAAGAAAACCGAGGCCTGGTTTCGCCCGGTTCCGCCTTGGGCGACGGCAGTGTGGGCAACCCCGAAACCTTCATCGGCCGGTTGAGCAGGACGGCAAAAACGTGCTGGTCATCGTGGTGGACGACCAAGCTGACGGAGCGGCTGAGCATCGCGTCTTCCATCAGGGTCGAAGCCACCAGGAGCTTCCCAATCAGTGATTCGTTGGCTTGGGGGAGGTTGGAATCTTGCATGTTCAGCCTAATAATCGTTCGGAAACACTTTCAAACGCCGTCCGACGCCTGCTGCCAAACCGGCAGCGAATTTGCGGGCGCAACGCTTTTACCAGTCAGGTTCGCAAACCCTGTGCCAACCTGTCCCAACACGCGGTTCGCAAGCCTGCGGTTCCTGGTGCTTTATCAGAACTCGATCTTGCGACCCCCCAACGCTGCGGAAGCGGCGGAAACCTCGCAGTTCCCCGGATGATGGAAAAACGACATGAGCTTGTATGAAATGCGCCGCAGCTACACGTTGGGGACGCTGCTGGAGAAGGACATTGAGGCGGACCCAATGGTTCAGTTCCGCAAATGGCTCGCCGAAGCCGGGGAAGGCCCGCCTCCGGAGTGGCTGGAAATCAATGCGATGACGCTTTCAACCTGTACCCCCGGCGGGGCCGTTTCCAGTCGCATCGTCCTGCTCAAGGGCTTGGAAGAGGACAAATTCTGGTTCTACTCCAATTACACCTCGCGTAAAGCTGAGGAAATGGAACAGTCGCCCCAGGTCTCGTTGTGCTTTCTGTGGCCGCACCTGCAGCGACAAGTTCGCATCGAAGGCACCGTCGCGAAGGCACCACGCGACGCCTCCGAACGCTACTTTGGGTCGCGTCCACGCGCCAGTCAGCTCGGTGCGGTTGTCAGTAACCAAAGCTCCGTGATTCCGAATCGCGAAATCCTGGAGGCAAGGCTTCGTGAGTTGCAAACGCGATATGCCGAATCGGAGATCCCCTGCCCAGAGACTTGGGGCGGATACTGTGTTTCGCCGTCGAGCATCGAGTTTTGGCAAGGCCGCGAGAGTCGACTCCATGACCGCATCGTTTACGAATCGGACGGGGGTCAGTGGAAGACACGACGCCTCGCACCTTGAGCAACTCGCACGCTAAACAACCCACGGTGCTTGGAACTTTGGCGCCATCTACTACGATGTTGCGATGGTCGAATTGCCTCCCCGTCCCGATTGGTTGCATCGCGTTGCCGTACTGGGCGTCGGGTTGCTCGGTGGCAGCATTGGGCAGAGCTTGCGGCGTCTGGGGGTGCAATCGATCGGCTACAGTCGCAGCCAACGAGGATGCGAACAAGCGCTGCAGTGGAAGGGGGTCGACCGGGCAACCAACGATTTGGAAGCGGCCTGCCGTGGCAGCCAAGTCGTCGTCATCGCGACTCCGGTGACACACATTTCCAAGCTCGCTGCGGCAGCGGCGCCCTTTCTTGACGACGATGCGATCGTGACGGACGTCGGCAGCACCAAAGCGACGATCCTTGGCGAAGTCCAGACGCAAGCAAGTTCGATCGCCGATCGATTCATCGCCGCCCATCCGATCGCCGGATCGGAGAAAACGGGTTGCGAGTTTTCAAGCGAAACCCTGTTTGACGATCGAGCGGTCGTGCTCACCCCACACGCCGGCAATGATGTCGCCGTCGTCGATCGAGCGACCCAGTTCTGGCACGCCACGGGTGGCAAGGTGGTCACGATGACGGCGGCCGAACATGACCGCCGATTGGCCGCGGTCAGTCACGTCCCGCACCTGGTTGCCTCGGCGCTGGCGATGTTTCCCGACCAAGAGTCCAAACCTCTTGTCGGGAGCGGATGGACGGACATGACCCGAGTCGCTGCGGGGGACCCCGAGATGTGGACCGCCATCTGCAGTCACAACCAAGGTGCGATTTTGCATGAACTGGATCGCTTTATCCGTGACATGGTCTCGTTGCGAAGGCGTATTGCGAACCACAACGAAACCATGACGGATCCCGCCTCGGACCATGCGTCGCTGGAATCATGGCTCGCGCAAGCCAAACTGAGAAAGGACACCAACGGTGAGTGGTGAAGACGAATCCGAGGAGGCACCGCTTCGCGTTCTTTCGATCGTCGATCGTTCGAGCACCGGTGGGGGCTGGGAAGACGCTGATTCGTTCGAGCAGGAACTTGAGGATCCCGTCGAGGATGATCAGGTCCACGAAGGCTCCGTTGAAGCTGCCGGGAAACGGATCGCGCTGGTCGGTCGTTTCGGCAGCATGAATCGCCGACAAGCCACGAATGTACTGGAGTCCTATCAAGCGATCATGCTTGATTTGGGTCGACTGGAAGCCAAGCGTCAAAGCGATCCATCACCGCCGGCGCGACAGTGGCTGGACTGGATCGTGATCGGTGCCGAAGAATCCATGATCGCGCAGAGCGAATTGGTGGAAACCTATTGGATCGAGGCGGCGGCACGCGGCGAGATCGAAATCTTGCCCGAGATGGAATTGTGGCAACGGCTCGGCCTGATCGATGTCGAAGAGTCGGCGCGACGCTACTACACGCCCGCGATGCTTGCCGAGCTATTGGATGTCTCGGTACGCGTGATTCGGCGTTGGCATCGACGCGGCCTGATCACCCCGGCGATGACGCTGCACCGGTTGCCGTTCTTCGATTACGCCGAAGTGACTTCCGCGAAGCGATTGGCCGGTTGGATTACCGCCGGCGCGAGCCCCAAATTGATCGAAAAGCGGTTGGTGGAACTGGTCCAGGTCTTTCCCGGCGTCCAACGGCCGCTGGATCAGTTGTCGATCCTTGTCGAAGGCAAGCACGTGTTGCTGCGCCAGGGCGCCGGGTTGGTTGAACCCGGTGGGCAAATGCGCTTCGATTTTGACGCGACCGGCGCAGAGCCAGACGACGACGGATCGATCCTGTCATTCGAGCGGCCCGACCAACCACCAATGCTGCGGGCTGTCGCACCACCGGTCGAAGATGAGCTCTTGGTCGCGGCGTATCAGGCCGAGGACGCGGATGATCTGGAGACCGCGATCGATCTTTATCACACCATTTTGGCCCGCGACGGCGCCCGAGCGGATGTGAGTTTCCAGATTGCCGAATTGCTCTACCGGATGAACAGTCTGATGGCCGCCCGCGAGCGTTACTATTCCGCGATCGAGTTGGATCCTGAATTCGTCGAAGCCCGCGCCAGCTTGGGAGCCGTGCTTTCCGAATTGGGACAGGATGAACTGGCAATCGCGGCTCTCCGAGGAGCGCTCTCGCTTTTCGAGGACTACGTCGACGCGCACTACACGCTGGCAAAAGTCCTGGACAAACTCGATCGCGGAGAAACCGCCGACGCACATTGGAAACGGGTGATCGAGCTGGCCCCCGCCAGTCCCTGGGCGTCCGAGGCAGATGTTCGGTTGAGCGAATAACGGGAATCCGCAATGCCGCGTACCCGGCCGTGCCGGCGGACGGCCTGGCAGAATCCGACACCAACCTCGGGCAAAAGCCGACATCGACCTGGGAATTGATGTCCCGGTACGATAACGTGAGCCGCATTTGACGGTATCAACGCCCGCGATCACTCGCGAAACCGGCACAGTGCTCTTTTGCGAGCAATGTTGAGTGGGCGAGCGTTGCTTGTC
>JBCBOO010000205.1:0-12069 GCA_039821235.1 Planctomycetota bacterium | reverse complement strand
CATCGGCCTGGCTTTTCTTGAGCTTCAGTTGTTGGAAAAACGAGAGGACCTTGCACGCTTTGTCGATCGAGAGTCCGAGGCAATACACCTGATAGGCTACCGCGAGGATGATCTCGATGCCGAATTCGCCGCGGCCGAGCAGTCCGACTGGCTTTCCGTAGCGATTGCCTTGACGATAGATTTCGTAAGCCACCAAAACTGCCCGGCCATCTTCGAGTCGCCAAGCGACGCGGGTGTGGGAGAACCTGCAGTCCTCAGGTCGGACGGCATCGGGAAAGACGGTCTCGGTCCTTTGGGCCAGTTTGATTTTGTCAGCGGTGGAAATCCGACCTCGACGCAGCGGCTTTCGTTTTCGCTTGCCAGATCTCGGATGACGTTTGGTTTCAGACTTCTCGCTGTAGGACTGCTCGAGTCGTTCAGTGGGATTCTTGGACTTAATGATCGCTTCGAGTTCATCGATGCGTTTCTGTTGCGTCGCGATTTGAGCGTGCTGAGCGACGATTACGTCAATCAACTTGTCAATCGACAACTTGCCGTCGGCCGCATCATCCCTGAGTTGCTGAATATCCATCCCCAAGTGATAATCGTATCGCCGAAATCAGCCAATATCGATTTCACAGCTTGGACAGCTACCTTGTTCCTCCGTCACGTGGCTGCTGATTCTTGACAATTGCATTTGACGTCTCGGTTTGATTCTTGGCATCCGACCCCACCTATGTCATGGTATGCGCATCGCCGCTCGACGACTCATGAAATGATTCAAGTCGGTACCGCTTGGGACCGGCGGCAACCGTAAATCGACGAACCATGGCACGAACCGAAGTGGCGGAGTCGTGGTTTCTTGAGGTGGAGAATTGTCTGTCGCCACTTGGTTATGCCTACCGTTACGTCACTAAACTTACGTTTTCACTGAAGCAGGCGGTCAGTCATCCGCCGATTAATGCACCAACATTCCTGCAAGGTCCTCACTGAACGCATATTTCGACTCGATCCTGATGCGGCCATCGATACCTGCGGTCCACCTGACGACATTCCATTCTCTGTCATCTTCTCGCCTTCCGCAAAACTGACCGACAGTGACAAGCAACGCATCGGATGGCTTATGCGCCGACTCGAATATCTAAACGTCGCTCACACAAACGTGACGGATGCTGGTCTCCATAATCTCTTTGAGTCCGAAACGCTAAAGGTTGTCACGGTCCCTTTTGGTACACGCCGAGAGACGTTGATTTCGTTGCTTCAAATTCCATCACTGCACCGCATCAACATTCCAATTGATTCGGTACTTCCCGCTGCGTATCGCGAGCTCGATTCTACCATCGGTTGGGTAACCGATCACATTTCGATCTTTCCAAACCGGAAACTCGATCACCGTGGTTTGCTTCCTTCTCACGGCGTTTGGTGCAATCTTCGCAACCGTTCAGGGCTTTGACCTGACAGCGGACGTAAATCGGGTAAGGACACCGGTCTCCCGGCGCCCTCCCCACAACACCTAGCGTGCGGGTCCGCTACTCGCGCCGTTTCGACGAAGCGGAGCAAGTTCCGCCCACAGAGTCTTTAAACTCAAGACACCTTGCGCTTGTAACCACGCGTTGGTCATGCCGACACCACTCGCGATCGTCTTTGACATTTGCCAAGGACCTTGGCGTGAGCGGGCATGACGGATCGCTTGCCTGGAGGCTTCTTTGACTCAATGAGTCAGTGAGCAGCAAGCGACCTTCCCATCGTGCGGAACATTCTTTAGGGCGACGTGTCTGATCTATCCGTCCGTGGACGCCTTTGATAGTCCGCATGCTTGTGCGAGATCATTGATTCATCCGGATGGGCCTCACGCTTCCATGACGACGAGTTCGGCGCGGCAATCATCGAAGATGTTTTTCAAGTGTTCGCTTGTTGTGGGCGTGGTGAGGAATTTTGCTCTTCGGGATTTAGCGTTGTAAAAGCAGCATCCAGAGTTGAATTTGCCGAGATCAATGGCGAGAATCTTCATGTTCAATGAGTGCTTGGTTTTGGTGGGTGGAGCGAATGTGACAGGCAGTTATTGGCTGCCCAGATCACGGGTCCGAGTCGCCAGTTGTAAAGCAAATGACTCCCGCCCACCAAACCTCGGACTTACATGGATTCGTTACCCGGATTAGATGGTCGCAACCAATGGGGAAAACGTGACGTCCTGGAAACAGATGATTCTCGAAGGGATCGACTTCGATTCATATTCGGAATCGTCGTTCACCTTTGGTGCACCTATTTCCTCTGTGGATTTGTCGCGGCTCGAAGAACAAAGCGCGATCGGTGTGCCATTGGACTTGCGCGATTTACTTTGTGAATTCAACGGTCTTTTCCATCGCTACGGAGACGCAAATGAACCTGTGTTGTTTGATTCAAATCAAATGACACGGGCGATCGAATACTACCGCAGCTGGGATGTCCCAACCGAAAACTTGCTCAGGTGGTCGCGGAACATATGGTATTTAACGCAATGCAACGGATTTGCGTGCATGTCTGGGATCGTGATTCAGCAACTTGGGCAGTTTCAGCCTGGTGATTTCATCAAATTCGACCACGATGATCTTGAGTCCGCTGCCGAACCCGATCAGCTGTTCCGTAAATGCGCGGATGACTTGGCGACTTTCATCGACGATGCGACAATTGGATTCTGCTGACCAAATAAACCTGGATAACCAATGAGAATCTGACATCGCGTGATTGAACGACGGTGTCACAGTTTCGATTGAGGGTGAGGCTGAGGGGAGCGTCCACTTCGGCGGATTGAGCCGATGCTCAAATTCTTTGTTCAAGAAGCCCGGTCGAGCTGCCAGGGCCGCTTTGGGATTTGCTTTGTCGCTGAGCCTCTTGCCAGTGCGGTCCCGTGGCGTTTCGCCGTGACGCACTTCAAAACGCCAATTAGCAAATTGCACGTGCGAGCCATGACGCTGAGAAGTCCTGCACCCGGACAGATCGCATTTCGTCATGTGGCAAGCTTGCCTTTGGACATCGAACATTTGGTAGAATGCAGAGTAGCGTATCGCCCACGGCGGGCGTCCCCCTGTGGTGAACCGAACAGGTTGGTCGACGTGAAACCCAAGTATTCTGTCCTAACGCTGCTGCTTGCCACAACAATTGTTGCGTTGTTTCTTTCCGTGCTTGGCTTGTCTCGAACTCTTTGGATGAAGCAACGTGAAGCAACCGTATTCCGCCAGAGGATAGCGTCATTCGAAAAGAGGATCGCCGACCTGCAACAACGTCACGAAGACGAATTCGCGGGCGTCCATCCAACACCGATCTTACTGATCGACCCCCATGTAGAAAAAGCAAAGCCGTGGATCTTTCGAGTCCGTCCTTCAGAATTGAATGGTTCCGGGGGCGAGTATTGGATTGGCGCACAAGGGAAGGACGGTCCAAAATTGCGAAAAGTTGAGTTTGACACTCGGTTGTTGCGGTCAATCGACGACATCGATTTTTTTCGCATCGTCTACCGTGTTGATGGCCAACCCGCAAAGCAGATTTTGTTCGAGTACGATGGCAAGCCTCAACTGCTCTCCGCCTCGGATTCGATTTCCATTGTGATCGCGCCGAGTCCTGAAGCATGCATTGACATCGCAATCAACGCCCGAAAACCGGCGGATCGAGCTCGACTGGCCGACACTTGGACGACGGGCGATGATCCACCCTTGGTTCAAAACGCTAATCTAAGAGTCCGCCCATTGAATAAGTAGGCGAACCAAACAGGAAAGCTAATTGACGACTCTCTTTGCCACAGCGTATTTGGTGATCCCTCTCGCCTGTTGGCTCTTCAGTGCTTTTGTACTGAAACGCCGGCTTCATTGGTGGAAGCTTTTCATGATTGCGTGGATGGTCGGATATGCCGACTTGTTGCTGCTTGTCGGCGCTCAAGTCGTTTCTGATGCGTTGACTCGACGAGACATCGACGCCACTGTTGTGTTTGGCGACGGAAATGGCTCGGATGCCGGTCTGGCGCTCGCTCCGGTCTTGGGTATTCCGGTCACGCTTGTCTGGACGGCGATCAATTTCATGGCGTTTTCCGTGATTGAATGGAGCTATCGAACTGATTTTCGTTCGTTCCTGTTTGGGGGCGGACTTCGCGAAAGAAATGTCGAACAGGAATCACCAGAAATCGTTTCCTCGGACAATGGCCAGTTGAAGCTCGGAGCGGCACGAAGCGAATCCACCAGTGAACCACCCGATCGCTTCACGCCTCAAAGCCAAGACGATTAGCGGCAGTGGGTTACTCTGCGGGTTGATTCCGAGGTACAACGTGCGTTCGGGCCGGGGTGAAACTCACAGCTCGCGGACCAAATTGCGTGCCAGACAATCGTTTCAGAGTGTTTCCCCTGACGGTAACCGCTTTCCATGTGGATGCATGCAACCTGCTGCCTTGAGTTCAACCCTCCGGTGGCAACTCCATTCTTGTTCATGCTGCGACCGCGTAGTGGGTGGCAGCAGTGGGTCGGCCGCGAGCAGTACGTTCTGACGCCCAGCACACCGGCGGTGGAATTCACTGACCCGTTTGGCAATCTTTGCCAGCGTATTTTGGCGCCGGCGGGGAGGTTCTCTGTGCTCACGTCGGTAGATATCGAAACCGCCGAAGACTCCGATATTGCTCCCGGAGCCCACTTTGTTGAAGTGCAGCAGTTACCGGACGACACGCTTCCGTTTCTTCTACCGAGTCGTTTCTGCGAAGCAGATCGTTTCAGCGAGATGGCGGCGTCCATCGTCTCGGGCTGGGCACCCGGCTACGACCAATGCAACGCAATTGTCGATTACATTCGCCAGACTAAGACATACGCACCCGGGTCCGGGCAGCAGATTATCAGTGCCTGCGAAGTCAACGAGAGGCAACAGGTGGTTTGCCGAGACATGGCACATCTCGGCATTGCATGTTGTCGTGCGCTTTCGATTCCGGCACGCATGGTCGTGGGCTATTTCGAAAGACTGCAACCAATGGATCTGCACGCTTGGTTCGAGGCCTATGTCGGAGGGCGGTGGTACACGTTTGATCCCACACAAGACGACCATCAAGGAGGACGCGTGGCAATCGCCTACGGTCGGGATGCGGCTGACGTCGCCATCTACACGCAGTTCGGCGACCCGGTGGAGTTGCTTCGCATGGATGTTACGGTCGAGCGAATGGCTGCACCTCCCTACTGATCACCTTACGTTTGGATGTGATGAATCAAACGCCCACCCCAGTGGCGAAGACGGGTGTTTTCAGTCGGACCGTTTCTCACCGCCGAGTGTTGCGCAGCGCAATCACTCAGGCGACCACGGCATGTCAGCGATCCAATTTGGGTGGATCGAATCGATAGCCGACGCCGTACACCGTGGCGATGATTTCGGGCTTTTTGGGATCGCGTTCGATTCGCTTGCGAAGGTTGCTGATCGTTTGATCGATCGTGCGACTGTTGGGGACATGGTCGTCTTCCCATGCGCTTCGAAAGATTTCGGAACGTGAGATGACTTCTCCCGGACGACTGGCAAGCGTTTGGAGAATCCGCATTTCGCGACGTGTGACTTCCATTGTCACTTCGTCGCGCCGGACACGGAGCTCTTTCGGGATCACTGCCAAGTCTGCCATGGAAAAGGGAGCCTCGGAGAATTCCACTTGGAGAGCTTCCTGCGTCAAACCGCTCCGGCGCGCGACAGCCCGGACTCTGGCAATGACTTCCTTTCCACCGAAAGGTTTGACGATGTAGTCGTCACCGCCGAGTTCGAGACCGACGACTTTGTCGATCTCCTCGGCCTTTGCGGTGATGAAGAGAATCGGCATGGAAGGACAGCGACCTCGAAAGTGTTTGCAAAGATCGAATCCACTCATGCCTGGCATCATCACATCCAAGCAAGCGATGTCGGGCGGATTGGCATCGAACAGACTCTTCGCATGCAGACCATCGGACGCTTGCGTGACGTCATAGCCCTCGCTTTCCAGCAGCTCCGCGAGTGCCGTTCGGATATGTCGATCGTCTTCGGCGACGAGAACTCGTTGGGTCACGCGTTTGTCTCCCTTGATTGAACCGGTTCAGCCACGATGGTGAATTCGAAAGCGGCGCCTCCGAGCTCGGAATGCCTGAGCAGCGTGAGGTCACCTCCATGCCGGCGGGCGGCCCGCCGAGCAATCGTCAATCCGATGCCTGTTCCGCTGGGAGCTTGGATCGAATCATCCAGACGAATGAAGGGCCGAAAGACACGCCCATGATCCTTCCTGTCAATTCCGGGGCCGTCGTCTTCCACCAAAATCCGGATGGTCGCCTTGTCCACAGTCTCTTCGCGTTTGGTTGCCAAGACTCGGCAACGCCCCCGTAAATTCGGATCCCTGCGACCGGCATATTTCTCGACGTTGCCGAGTAAATTCACGATCACGAGTTCAACGATGTCGGGGTCGACAAGCACTTTGCCGACGACTTGGCAATCCAGTTCCAGGGAAAGCTGCGCGGCTTCGAAACTCGGTTGAAACTGCTCCGCGAGCCCCTGAAGCAACTCGCACAAGCTGACATCGATACAACGCGGTTTCGCCGGTTTTCCGCTCGGACGAATCATCTCGAGGACACCGGAGACCAAACGCTGGAGCCGGCGGCTTTCATGATCGATGACTTGGAGACGTTTCCGGAGCGGGCCCGTTTCCATTTCGTGGGTGAGTTTTGCAACGTCTTTTTCAGCCAGCTCGGTGTAGAGCCGAATGTTGGTCAGGGGTGTCCGCAGTTCATGGGAAACCTGTCCCGCGAAATTGACGCGTCGTTTGGCGTCGGAGATTTGCCGCCGCACCGACGTGAGCACGAAGAAGCCAATGCCCAAGACCACGGTCGCTACACCGGCAAGCGACGCATAGATGGGCAACAGGCTTGCTTTGGGAATCAGCGTGGGATCGATATCCAACGTGAGTCGCCAACTGGCCAGTGGCAGCGAAACGTTACGCTCATGAAGCCGTTCCAGATTGGAGCCTTTCAGGTTTCCCCATCGAAAGATCGATCGATTCGATTCATCAAGTAACGACACGCTCCCGAGAGGTAGGCCGCCGAACGAAGCGGACGTAGCACCTGCATCATCGGGCAACTCGGCAATCACGTCGGCCATCCAGCGTCCCCGTTCCAGCAACACACCGATGGACGAACCGTCTCTTCGACCGATCCAATAGATCACTTGCGACCCATCGGCGAGGTACCATTGTTGCCATCGGCTTCCGAAAGCAAGCGAGCGAGTCGTGTCCACCGCGACGGTTTGAAATCGAGAGGATCGCTGTTGTTCGTTCAACCGTGCACTTTGACGGTCTGAAACCGTTTCCTGTTGGCCTTCATCCTTCGGGGTCAAGCTGGGTCGCGAGTCAATGATGCCGGGGATGGAGACAAGGACTTCCGAGGAATCAATCTGCGAAAGGTCTTCGACGGTCGGGTACAGGAGGTTTCCTTCGGGATCGATGTAGAATCCTTGACGGAGCAAAGGCGATTGCCATCGCATTGCTTTCAAGGCTTCGACAACCTCGGTCTCGGAGAGCCCGCGTCGATCCGCGACTGAGGACGACAGCTGCGTCAGATTTTGGTCCAAGTCACTCGCGTAGCCGGCGAAGACGCTTGAGATGCGCTCGTCGGCGGCTTTCAACTGGCCGTCCAACAACCCGATCAGTCGTTGGCGAGCGGTTCGTTCACCGGACTTTGCCGCGTTTGCACTGAGCCACGCGAGCGACACCAACGGCGTCGCGACGAGCAGCAGCAGTGCAAGTAAAAGCGTCCGTGGCATGAAGTATCCGCGAGAGTTGTATGACGATGAGTGCCTCGTCAATTATTAAAATTAGGGTTGGCCTTTTAGTAGTACGTCTCTCCGAGCCATGAGGTCTCGGCTCGGAGAGCCGTGCAACTATCTTTGCGACCCTAAAATTAAGTTGAGACGCGGCATTAGTTAGTCGTCTGAATCGTCGCTACGTAGTTTCGCGAGGACCGAGTAATCCTCCAGTGTACTCGTATCGCCCGCGGCCTCCCTCCCGGCCGCGATATCTCGAAGCAGCCGCCGCATAATTTTTCCGCTGCGAGTTTTCGGCACCGAGGCGGCAAACCGGATGTCATCGGGTTGCGCGAGCGCGCCGATTTGTTGACGGACATGCAATTTGAGTTCTTTGCGCAGTTCGTCGTTGGGCGTTGCATCGGTGACGGTGACAAAGGCGGCGATCGCTTGGCCTTTGAGGTCATCGGGGCGGCCGACGACCGCCGCTTCGCAAACGTTGTGATGACTCACCAGTGCGCTTTCGACTTCAATCGTGCTGAGCCGATGACCGGAGACGTTGATGACGTCGTCGATGCGGCCCATGATCCAGTAGTAGCCATCTTCGTCACAGCGAGCATTGTCGCCGGTCAGATACTTGCCGGGAACGGTGGACCAGTAGGTTTCGACGAACCGTTCTTCGTCGCCCCAAACACCTCGAAGCATGCCCGGCCAGGGACGGTCCATGCAAAGCATCCCGCCGTGTTGTGCGTCGACTTCGTGACCGGCTTCATCCAAGATAATGGGGACCACGCCCGGCAGCGGGCGGGTGCAGGAACCGGGTTTGGTGGATGTAATGCCGGGCAGCGGACTCATCATGATTCCGCCCGTTTCCGTTTGCCACCACGTGTCAACGATGGGGCAGCGGCCGCCGCCGATCTTTTCGTGATACCACATCCAGGCTTCGGGATTGATGCCTTCACCGACACTGCCGAGCAAACGGAGCGAAGACAGGTCGTGACGGTCCACATGCTCGTCACCCCATTTGATGAAGGCACGGATGGCGGTCGGCGCCGTGTACAGGATGGTGACTTTGTACTTTTCGACGAGCTCCCAAAATCGATTTTCAGCCGGGAAATTGGGCGCCCCTTCGTACATCAAACAGGTCGCGCCAGCGGAGAGTGGCCCATAGACGATGTAGCTGTGCCCGGTGATCCAGCCGCAATCGGCGGTACACCAATAAACGTCATCGTCGCGATGATCGAAGACCCATTGGAAGGTCCGTTTGGCCCAGAGGTTGTATCCGGCCGTGGTGTGGCGAATGCCTTTGGGTTTTCCGGTGCTGCCGGACGTGTAGAGAATGAACAGTGTGGTCTCACTATCAAGCGGTTCCGCCGATCGTGTACCAGGCTGGCGATCGACGACGTCGTGCCACCAGACATCCCGTCCGTCGGTCATCGGTGTCTCTTGGCCGACACGCCGGAGGACCAAGCACTTTTCGACGCTCGGAGATTTCTCGAGTGCTTGATCGACAATCTCTTTCAAAGGCAGGACTTTGCCGCGTCGATAGAGTCCATCCGACGTGATCATCAACTTTGCTTTCGCATCCACATTGCGGTCTGCGATCGACTCGGCACTGAACCCTGCGAAGATCACGGAGTGAATCGCACCGATGCGGGCGCACGCCAACATCGCGATCGCGAGTTCCGGCGTCATCGGCATGTAAATGCTCACGACGTCGCCTTGGCTGACACCGAGTTCCTCGAAAGCCTCAGCGCATTTGCAGACTTCCGTTTGCAATTCACGAAACGTGAGCGTGCGGGTTTCGCCAGGTTCGCCTTCCCAAATGATCGCTGCCTTGTCGCCGAGTCCTGCCTCGACGTTACGATCCAAGCAATTGTAACTCGCGTTGGTCTTGCCGCCACAGAACCACTCGACGTGCGGGGCGTCCCAGCGGCAGACTTCTCCGAAGGGCTCGAACCAGTGAAGGTGTTCGAGCGCCTGCTTTTTCCAAAACGCATCCGGATCGTCTTTGGCGCTTTGATACGCGGCTTCATACTCCTCCTGCGACCCGATCACCGCTTTCGCAGTGAAGTCCGCCGGTGGTGGGAAGAGTCGCGTTTCATCCAGAACGTGGTCAATTTGGCCCGATTCAGATTGTCCGGTATCAGGGTCGGTCATGGAGGCTGTCTGTCGGAAGGAAGGGATCGTCGCGTGCCAATCGGCCCATCGAAGGGCGCTGATTCTATCCGACGCCACAAATCGCGACCACACGACTGGCTGATTCGCCAACAGCATCGCCTGAAAACAACATCCGGCCGCGCGACGGGAGCTTGCTGCTACACTCCTGCGATGGCCAAAAAGAAGCAAAAACGGAACGCGTCTCGAGTTTCTTTCAGGAAGCGTTACCAGGGACGCGTTCGTGACAGCGATCTGACTCGAGAGTTTCAACAGAGTGACGGGGAAATGCTCGCCGATGCGGTGAAGTCGGAACGCGTCAGCGGCAAAGGTGATTTGACCCGCAAGCGAACTGTCACGGGTGCTCGCGAGGGAGCTCCAATGACGCAATCGGATGACGGGGCAGAGGACACCCCACTCGTCGATGGCCGAGTGACCCGAGCACATGGCCTGGCGAACACGGTGCTGGCGGACGACGGACGCGTCTTTGAGTGTTCCATACGACAAGTTCTCAAGTCCCTCAGCATTGAGGGGCGTGGGACCGTCGTCGCGGGTGACCGAGTCCAGTTCCGAGCCGAGACGCCGGAGACCGGGATGATCGAGTTCGTGCACCCGCGTCATGGCGTGATCAGCCGCAGGAGTCGTGGCCAGCAACATATCATTGCCGCCAATGTGGATCAGTTGCTGATCGTGACCAGCGCCGCGGAGCCGACTTTAAAGCCCACTTTGATCGATCGGTTCTTGTTGTCCGCGGAGCAGTGTGGCGTTCGTCCTGTGATCGTGATCAACAAGTGCGACCTCGTTGACCTCGCGAGTCTGCAACCGTTGGTCGGCGTTTACAGCTCGATGGGATATCGCGTTCTCCTCACGAGTGCTGATGAAGGTACCAACGTTGAGTATCTGCGCCATTTGTTGCGAAACAAGCAATCGGCACTGTCGGGCCAAAGTGGAGTTGGAAAAAGCAGCCTTCTCAATGCCGTGCAACCGGGACTGGGTTTGGCGGTCTCGTCGGTAAGCAAGGAGAATCAAAAGGGACGGCATACCACCACCACGTCCACCTTGATTCCACTTCGGGATGCTTCCGGAGCGGTTGAGGATCGGGGAGCCGTCTTCGACACACCCGGGATTCGGCAATTCCAACTCTGGGACATCACCGCGGAAGAAGTGGCCGGCTTGATGCCAGACCTTCGTCCCTACGTCGGGGCCTGCCGTTACGCGAACTGCTTTCACCTCAGTGAAGACGACTGCGCGGTGAAAGACGCGGTCGCGGACGGGCGAATCGATGCGAGACGCTATGACGCTTACTGTCACTTGCTCGAAGAGGACTTGATGGCGTCATCGTGACTCCGCGGCAACCGGATTCCCGTTGTAGACGACGTGCAGAATCCGAGCCGCAGCTTCGGAGTTCCCCCGCTTGCCACTCGGTTTCATCAACCGAAGTCGCAATTGGTGGACGCCTTTGGACAAACCCGATTCCAGGACCACGGTTCGTGGATAGTGCAGTCTCTCGCTAAATCGATGAAACAGATCTTTCTGCTTCCAGTCGTTGCCATCAAGCGAGTACTCGATCACCGCAGCATCCGGTCCGGCCAGTACGTAAAGTCCGACCGCGTTGCCTTGGAATTTCGCCGAGAGTTCGCGGTCGCTTCCGTCTGACCCGACCTGCTTATTCGAGTCCGAGCCCTCACTGACGCGGCAGTGAAGTATCGGTTGTCCGTTAAATCGCGAACGCTTTCCACCCTTAATGCGTTTCCAGTCCGGGACGTCAAACCGCCAAGCTTCGCCAAGTTTCATTTCGCTCTGTGGCAAGAAACGACCTTGATCAAAACAATTGGGTCGCAATGGCTCGGGAAGGACCGCCGCGCGTTTGCTGCGGTTCCACTGCTGGTTGGACGCTCGATAGTCTTGCTGTTCAAAAACGTCTTCGACGAGCGACGCCGCGAGTCGGTTGCCTGGCTCGGCCGGATGGACGCCGCCATAGGTCTTCCAGTCCATCGTTTGCGAAGCAATTTGTGATGCGAGCTCGACGGCGACATTGCAAGTCGAGACGTTATAGTGCTCGGCAACCTGTTCATGTGCACCGACGCTGGTCGCGAGTTTTCCATCCTGTGCCTTTCGCAAGATCGCTTCGTTCACGAAGTGTGTGATGATCAAGTCGATTTCAGGCCATTCGGACTTTGCAGATCG
>JBCBOO010000204.1:0-12125 GCA_039821235.1 Planctomycetota bacterium | reverse complement strand
TAGATCGGGCCAGGGTCTATTTCGACTCTGCCTCGTGGATTCTCGTTGGCCCATTCACGTTCAACTGAATACTGTCTCGTGTGTTGCATCTGGCTCGCCTCAATCAGGGGACTCCGACCTGCGAAAATCATCTCGCCGATTTGAATCCGTACCGAGCGCTAATTCACCCACAAAGAAAACGGCTCGAGTGCTCCGTCCCCCAACGACGCGTGCCCCCGATGTGAATGGGCGTTCCGAAATCCTGAAGGGATGGCAGCACCCTGCCGGTGACCTTGGTCACCGGTACTGAGCTCCCTTCTCAAGTTCCTCTGTTCTTGATCGGCGGCGTTGCCGCCGATCCAGAACAGAGGAGAGAGTTCAGGGTCAGCCCAATCCGTCGGGCGAGCCCGACGGCAGGGAGCTGTCGGCCCTCCGGGCCTGTGAGACGCGTGCGAGTGCTCTGTCCCCGATGGGATCCGACAGGGACGTCCTGTCCCCAATGGGAATGGGCGTTCCGAAATCCTGAAGGGATGGCAGCACCACTGCCGGTGACCTTGGTCACCGGTACTGAGCTCCCTTCTCAACTTCCTCTGTTCTGGATCGGTGGCTTTGCCACCGATCCAGAACAGAGGAGAGAGTTCAGGGTCAATCCAATCCGTCGGGCGAGCCCGACGGCAGGGAGCTGTCGGCCCTCCGGGCCTGTTCGACGCGTGCGAGTGCTCTGTCCCCCAAATCGCCTGCGAGTGCTCTGTCCCCCAAGCATCCAAGCGCCCTGGCTCGCCTTACAGGACTTCGCCCATCAAGTAGCAGCGAAAGCTTGAGACGAGTTGCGAGACGGCTTGTTTGATCTCGCGGTGTCGCCGATCTCGGTTACGAAGTGGCTTGAGTTCCAAATGCACTTTCGTGTTGTTTCCCTGGCTGGATTTCTCGTTTAGCAACTCATCCGGATGCGCACTACTGAGCGTGAGTGTTGCTTGGAAGGAAATACGGTGGTCCACACGACGTCGTCCGCCTGGCGCGGTCCCCGAATAGACTTTGAGCGACAGTTGATCTTCGGCGACGTGAATGATCTCGGCTTTGTGGTCTGCGATAAACCCGCGTAGCTTCTCGATCGCCAAGTCGATGGGGACCGGGGTCAAGATGTCGACTGCGGTGTCTTTTGCCGGATCGGAACCGGTGAGCCAGTCAAACCAACCGACACGCGGCGTCGATTCCGCGAACTCGGACATTTTGCCAAGGCCGAGTTGAATCACTCGGTTGCGACCGTTGTCTTTTGCTTTGAGAAGCGCCCGGTCGGCTCGAGCGAGAATGGTCTCAGCATCGTCACCGGATTGGAATTCGGTCACACCGAAACTGGCCGTGATGCACTCACCCCCCAAGCTTTCGATGGGAGTTCTCTCGAGAGCCTTGCGAATGACTTCGGCCCGTTCGGCACCGGTGGCGTTGTCGCACTTCGCAGCGAGTAGCAGAAATTCTTCTCCTCCGTACCGTGCCACCAAGTCACCGTCTCGGCTGTGTGACTGCAACAATTTCGCAAACACCTTGAGGGCTTCGTCGCCTGCCGGATGCCCATAGGTATCATTGATGCGTTTGAAATGGTCGAGGTCACAAATCAGCAGTGAAAACGTGTTGCCGCTACCCGCGGTAGCCGACACGAGATCCTGCAAGGTTTTGTCAAAGTGCGCGCGATTGGCGACACCGGTCAACGCGTCCAAGCACGTTTGTTTGTGCAGGGTTTTGAGCCGCTGCTCAAGGTGTTTCCTGTCGGACAGATCGTGGACAACGATCACGGTACCCAAGAATCCTTGAGCAGCTTCGATTACCGGGGCGACTTCGACATGGACGGAAACGGGTGTGGCTTTCGTTGATTCGATAATCATTTTTCGTCGAACCGGCGAGCGAGTCTTCAGGCACTCTTCGAGCGGGCAGACGGTGATTTCATCTCGGCTTCGTTCCGCATCGCGCATTCGCAACGTGGGCGTTGACCAGTGTTTGCCGATCATGACTTCGGCAGGGCAATCCGTCAGGCGTTGCATGGCGTTGTTCCACTCCCGGATGGTTCCTTCGGCATCCGTGAAAACCACACCATCTTTCAATGAACGGAGCAATTGATGGCCGAATCGTGACTCCGTTCGAACGACCCCGAGTCCCTGGACGGCTTTCTCGACCAGGTCTGCTTCGTCGAGTCGCGAAGGCGGTGATGCGGTGAGTGGCTTATTCGTTCGAACGGGTTGCTGGCCCGTCCAAAGGCGTTCCGAATCTTGCGGGCGGAGCTGGTGGAGCCAACGATGCAGCGTGGATTGGTGCGATGCGGCGTGTGCAATTTCCGGCGACGCGATTAGGAGTCGTCCGAACTCAGTGACCAGCATTGGGTCAAACTGGGTTCCGCTGGCGCGAACCAGTTCGGCGACCGCCCGATCGACGCTTCGCGCCGGACGGTAGTCCTGTCGATTGATCATCGCATCGAATGCGTCCACGATAGCAAGCATGCGAGCTCCCAACGGAAGAGCTTGCTCCCGCGGGACTTCTCCACCGCGACGGCTGTCGTACCAGACTCCTGAGTAACGGACGATGTCAAGCAACTCGCTATCGGAAGTGCAGCCACGCAGGATTTCGCAGCCGACGTTCTGGCAGGTGTCCATCGCCAGTTGCTCTTCCACCGTCAATTTTCCCGGCTTGCGAAGAATTCGGTCCGGGATTCCGATCTTGCCGATGTCATGCAAGAGCGCGGCGACTTCGATGCGATCACGCAACTCAGGCTCGAGCCCCATGCGTTCGGCCCACATGCTGCACACGAGTGCGACACGCAATCCGTGCGCGGCGGTTGCGTTGTGCTTGGTGCGGAGTGCGAAAAAGAGAGAGGTGGCGATGCCGAGCCGAACCATTGCGAGCTGGTTTTCGGTCCCGGGGGCTAATCGCGTTTGAACCGCACCGGAATTCGGCGACGCCTCCGCGTTCGGGTGCGAACCAAAGCTAGCGAGAAATCCAGCCGGTTTTTTGGGACCGTCGCTCGGCAGAGCGGACGGCAAGCCCACTCCGTGAGGGGGTTCTATATTCGGTTGGAGCGGGGGGGTCATGCGGACTTTGAGGCAAAAAGGCCGGGTAACGGGCGGAGGTTAGGGAAGCATAGGTCGTCTGTAGCGTCGAACACCCAGAATAAGGGGCTGTTGCTGGGTAACCCCTGGCGGCGAAAACTTGCGTGCGGTGAGGCACGTACCTAACATGTACTGGCTGATTGGGCGAAGGAAATCGCCGGATGTACTGCATCATGCTCCTGCGAATCCTCCTTCTCTGGTACCAATACCGTGAGTCTCTCTGATATCGATCGAATCCTGCTCCAACGCTGCTTGGATGGAGCGCCGAGAGCTTGGCAAGACTTTGTCGAGCGATTTCTTGGGCTTGTGATCCACGTTGCCAATCACACCGCCCATGCTCGAGCCGTCCATCTGGATGAAGCGACGCGAGATGATTTGGTGGCAGAAGTTTTTTTGACACTGTTGGCATCCGATCGCGTCGTCTTGCGACGGTTTCGGCGTGACAGTTCGCTAGCGACTTACTTGACGGTGATCGCAAGGCGGGTGATCGCACGTCGATTAATTGATCATGCGTTCCAGCGCAGGCTGCCTGCCGGCGTGGAGCCAGCCGTCGATCATCACGATCGACTGGAGAATCGAGAGGAAGTGGAGCGGCTGATGGCCCGCCTTGATCCACAAGAATCCAATGTCGTCCGGATGTATCACTTGGAGGGGAAGACCTACCGAGAGATCAGCGAGCTAGTCGGACTGTCGGAAAACTCGATCGGTCCGTTACTCACACGGGCTCGCCAAAAGATGCGCGAAGGCGCTTGAACTCCCTCTAACTCGTTGACCACGATGTCGTCCCAGTCGTCCTCGGTGAAGCGTCGGAATTTTATTCGTGACAGTGGTCTGTTGATCGCTGGTGGAGCCATCGGCGGGGCGTCGCACGGCGCGCCGGCATCTCAACCGGTCGATGTCCAACCGTTGCGGGTGGCCTTCGTCGGTTGCGGGCGGCGTGCGCGGGAGCTCTCCAGCGTGTTGCTGGGGCAAACGAAGTTGAACTCGCACTGCGACGACTCGTTGGATCCAAATGAAATGGGTTCGCGGGAGGTGGTGGTGACCGCGCTCGCGGATTTCTTTGGGTCTCAGGTTCAGTCGTTTTACCGCAGCCTAAAGGGGCGATTTAAGTCATCGATCGGTGACGGCTGTAGGCGAGTCTCTGGAGCTGATTGCTTGGAGGGCGTTTTGCAAGACGATGTTGACCTCGTTTTCGTCACGACGCCTCCCGTGTGTCGACCTGAGTTCTTTTCCAAGCTCGTCTCGGCCGGCAAACATGTTTTTCTTGAAAAGCCACTCGCGGCGAGCACCAGTGGCGTGGAGCAAATTCGGGACGTTTCCAAAAACGCTCAGCAGTCCGGCCTGACGATTCATGTCGGGTTTCAGAGACGTTACGATCCGAGCTACCGTCAAGCGATTGAGAAGATTCGGGAAGGGCTGATCGGGAAGCCGCTTTATGCGAGGACTTTCTGCCGCGTCAATGAGCTTCGCGAGTTGCCGCCGCGGCGCAAGGAGTCGGAGATTGAATTTCAGCTTCGCAACTGGAAGCACTTTCGATGGACCGGTGGCGACTTTCTGTTGGAACAACATGTCGCCGGCTTGGATTTGATTCGACAGACGATCGGCGAACAACCGAACGTCGTGCATGGATTCGGCGGCTGGAACCGCCATGCCGGCGACACGGTCGGTGACGTCTACGATCATCACAGCGTCGACTTTGAGTATCCGAGCGGGTTTGTTTGTTCATCGAATTGTCGACGGAAGGAATCTTGGAACCAGTCCGGTGAGTTCATTCACGGTGCCGAAGGAACAGCGGAGTTATCGGCGGGACGGATCACCGATTCCCATGGTGAGATCCTTTGGAAGGGGTTGCCACCTTCTCCCAAGGCGGCAACGCACTTGCAGCTTTCTGCATTGCTGAATTCGATTCGCACCGGCGCAGCGGAAAATCAAATTGACGGTGCGGCTGAAAGCACGCTGCTTGCCCTCGCCGCACAAGAGGCCACGCTAACCGGTAAAAGGATCCGCATCTCCTAGTGCTGCGTCTGCATTTAATTTGAGGGTCGCAAAGATAGTTGCTCGGCTCTCCGAACCGAGTCCTCACGGCTCGGAGAGCCGCAGCACTAGGGGCGTCGTCTCAATCTAATTCAGTAGCGGCGGACTTTTGCGATGAGGACAAGTCCGATTCCCAAGAGAACGATGTTGCCCATCCAAACGCCGTAGGGCGGGATGGCTTCGTCCTTGGCTTGGTTTAGCCCGAGAATAAACAAGGGGTAATAGACCAACAGCGTTGGCAAGAAACATCGTCCGAAGGTGGTCCAGTAGTCACTGGTCTTGGCAATCATCGCCAAGGGCGCACCGATCAGCACAAAGAAAAAGCAGCTGAAACCTTCGGCCCACCGTCGCCATGGCTCGATCCGCAGACGCGTCAAGCGACGACCACTTGCTTTGAGGATTTCTTCGTGGTGGTAACCTTCCGGACCGGCAATGTCTTCGCTGCGGCTGGTGAGGATCGAGAAACCGGTGTGAGCGGCAAGTTGTCCGACCGAGGCGAGGGATCGAGCGTCTTGTCGCAAGCGTTCCAGTTCGATCACACGTAATGGAAGTTCGCTTGGACGTGTTTCTTGCAATGATGGAGTACGCAGAGCTCTGGAGAGCGGGATCGGGACTTCGGTTTTACCCGGAATGATACCCTGGAGTGACTGGCCGCGATCCCAACGACTGTCGGTGAGTTCGAGGATCAGTGTTTCGTTGTCAGGATCCAACGTGAGACGTCCTTCACGTGCTTGCATCTTTACCGGCGCCCCGCCTCCATGAATGGTGACGGTTGGGTACTGGAGTGTTTGTCCCTGCACATCGCGGACGTGAATCGAAAAACCGTCGTCGGTGTAGGAATGCTGGCTCCGCATCTTGCGATAGACGATGTCTTCGATCGACAGCATGACGACTCGGTTGACGCCGGGACGTCCCCAAGAAACCGCCAGGTCGCTCATGAACACGGCAATGGGGCTGAGCAGGAACGCGAAGATCAAAGCGGGCTGGAGCAATCGCAGTGGTGAGATTCCAGATGCCTTCACGGTGGCCACTTCGCCATCGCCCGCCATCCGGCCGTACACGCACGAGACCGCGAACAGTGCCGTCGCTGGAAATGCGAACTGGAGAGAGATGGGCAGTACAAACGGCAACAGTCGGATGATGGCGACCGGGCCAAGCCCCTCGCGCAGCAAAGTACGGCCGACACCAATCAGGAGGATCAGCAGCGTCAATGCAATCAAGGCGACGACGAAGATCTTGATGATCTCCGCCAGGATATATCGTGTGAGCCGGGTGGGCATCAGCGTTCTGTATCCGCGGCGGTTCGCGGGCGTCGAGTTGGTTCCAGGAGGTTCCGTCCACCTCCAGGGGTTTTAGGTAGCAAAAAGCGATCGCGTTTCGGTAGACCGGTTCGGCGGAGCAAAAATGCTGCTTCGCAACCACGGTGGACGGTTTGCTAAGATTCTGCCGGTGCCGTCCTCGTCAGCACCCGGGCGGAGTTGCCTCGAACTGAACCATTTCACTTAAGAATCCCCATGAAACGTGCCGTTGTTCTCGCCTTCTGCGGTGTCCTTTTTGCTTGCTCGCCAGTGGCGGGCGATTGGGCTCGATTTCTGGGCCCCAATGGCCAGGGGGCTCCCGACTCGGATCGGCCAATCACCACGGATCTTTCCTCGAAAGAGAATTTGCGTTGGCGCGCGGCACTCCCCGGCTCGGGGACATCATCGCCGATCGTGGTTGGCGATCGAGTCTATGTGACGGCTTACACGGGATACGGACTGGATATGGCCGATCCGGGTGACGAATCCAAGCTTGTCCGGCACCTGCTTTCATTTGACCGCGAGAGCGGCGAAGAGCTTTGGCGCGCAAGTGTTGAGTCCGAAGGGAAGATTCTTCCGTTCCGAGGATTCGTCTGTCAGCATGGATACGCGAGTTCCACGCCGACCTCCGATGGCGAGAACATTTATGTGCTGTTCGGGTCGACGGGGTTGATCAAATTCAATCGGGACGGAAAGGAAGTTTGGCGCACCAGTCTCGGCAACCAAACGGATCCAGCCGGGTACGGCGATGGCTCGAGTCCGGTTGTGTGGAAGGACTACGTCCTCGTCAATGCGAGTGCAATTGGTCGGCAGCTCGTTGCTGTCGATCAGTCGACGGGTAAAGTGGTCTGGAGCATCGAAGACGAATCGTTCACGAACTCTTGGTCCAGTCCCGTGACGACGCAAACGTCGAATGGGGACCGAGTCTTGTTTGGCGTGCCGGGAAAAATCCTTGGCGTTGACCCGTCGAACGGCAAGCAGGTTTGGAGCGCAGTCACGCCCTTGAACGACGCCGTTTGTGGCTCGATCAGCATCAAAGACGACGTGGCTTACATCATGGGTGGCCGCGCCGGCAATGCGATCGCCATTCGCATGGGAGGAGAGGGTGATGTCAGCGATACACACACGCAGTGGCAGACTTCGTTGCGTTCTGGGATCTGCACGCCGGTCATGCTTGGCGAAACACTATACTGGTGCTCGGGCGGGATCTTCTACGCCGCGGACGCTAAGACGGGTGAGTATGTTTACAAGAAGCGGCTGCCACGTCTGGGCGGGCCGACCGGTGGGTTTCCGAATGCGGATTATTCGTCACCCGTCACGTCGGGCGAAACGATTGTCCAGTTCACTCGCAATGGCGAGTCCTACGTGGTGCAGTCCGGCGACGAGTTTAAAACCGTTGCACATAACCCGGCCTTTGAAGACGACGGAACGTCATTCAGTTCGTCGCCGGCGATCTCGGAGGGAGAGGTATTCATTCGAAGCGAAAAATATCTCTACCGCATCGCAAAGCCGTAAGACGCTAACCGGGCTGTTGATTTAGTAACCCGCAGCGTCAGCGAGGGATAGCAACGATCCCTCGCTTACGCTTTGGGTTCTCATTTGGAGATCGCATCAACAAGAGCCACTCAATTAACAAGCCGTGACGCTTCGGGAGTTCCCATTGGCTCATTGACGCGGCCCCTCCATTCAAGAATTACAAAGCACTCGTTTTCAGTCAAGGCTTTCCACACCGAACAGATTCGTCCACTTGGTCAGGTCGACAGGAAAGCTCCGATCTTCCGGAATCGAAAGCGCATCACATGTAACGAAGAACGTGAAGTAGGTTCTGGAAACCACATCGAGATTGTCTCGGCAGTAGAAGTTCGTTCCCCTCGAGAGAATGATCTGGTCGCGGTAGCCATCATAGGCATCGACTCGGTCGTTCCCTTCGCCGCCGGATAGATAGTCGTCTCCATTATCGCCCTTGATGCGGTCGTCTCCGTCTTCGCCGTACAAATCGTCGTCCCCATCACCGCCGTAGAGCAGGTCATTGCCGGGACCACCGAAGACGTCGTGGTCACCTGCGCCGCAGACAATGATGTCGTTGCCAAAGCCGCCGTACACGGTCTCGTCACCGTCTCCGGCTTGGATCACGTCATCTCCATCACCGCCTCGAATGATCCCGTCTTCATCGCTTCCGATCAGGTAGTCATTACCGTTTTGCCCATCGATTCGGGCAAGAAGTCCAAAGCGGTGAATGATCAAGTCATCGCCCGAGCCGCCCTTCAAGCTGTTCAGGAAACCCGTGGAGTCAATCAAGTCGTCACCGGGTCCTCCATCGATGATGACGATCGGGTTATTGATAAGCGACTCTCGGTGGGACGCAATGACGTAGTCGCAACCAGGTCCCGCGTTGACGTTGCACTGTCCACCCATGAGCGAGAATTCATCGTTTCCATCGCCAAGTTGAACATCGACAACGGTGTCAATGACTTCCACGAGGTCGTCGCCTGATTCCGTCCAGATCCTGGTTGGCAGGCCAAGATCGCATTGGATGTGATCGTTTCCTCCTTCACCGTAAACCTCTGCCGTCACGATTTGATCGTCTTGGACAGAGTAGGATTTTGCCACAAGCAGCTTTCCGTCTGATCGGCGGGTGACACATGCGTCAATCATGTCTCCTCGGCGGAACACGCGAATCACGTTGTCATAGGTGGTTCCAAAGACAACCAGCTTTTTTCCACCGGCTGTGTTCCGAAGCACCACTCCGGCCAAATCAAGTGTCCACGAGTCTTCGGGGATGAGCGGGCCGCTCTGGTCTTCGTCAATCATCCGTTCATCTTTCAGCAGGCCACCGAGTCCCTGTGCGGGAAGCCAATCGGAACCGGCGAAAACGGACATCATCAGGGCGGTCAACGCAATCGATTGTGCACGCATCTTCCATTTCTCCAGGCAGTTGAAACATTCAAAAACGTGGCACAACGGCCACGCAGGAGAGCGGATGTCGCTCTCGATGTCTCAATTAGTCACCAGCCCGCAATCTGTGACACTCACCGATCGAAATTTTGAAGCATTAGCCTGGGCAATCAAAAGTCGACAAACCTCTAGCAGCATCAGGCCTTGGATTTCATCCAGAAACCCACTGGGTTACCATGGCGAAAGCCGCACATGTGGTTTGGCGCTTGTTTCCAAGCCCTTTCTTGATCCATCAAACCCGTTCCCTTTTTTGGTTGTTATGAGAGCTTTCTTATTGTTGGTTTTCGTCATGGTCGCATTGTCGACCCCGCGCAGCGCGTTCGCTCAGCTTGGTGGGTTGTTCGGCTCTTCCGTCGAGGTCATCGAGACGGAGGCTTTGCAAAAACAGTTGGCTGCGCGAAAGCGTGCCGAGGAGTTTGCAAAGGGGAAAGGACTCAAGGTCCCCGAATCCGACTTCGTTCTTGTGGACGTTCGCTCGGAGAAGGAGATCGCTGTCTCCATCATCCCCGGTGCGATCACGAAGGCTCAGTTTGAGAAAAACCTGGAAGACTACCGTGAAAAAACGGTGATTCCCTATTGTCTCGTCGGTGGACGCAGCACGGCCTATGCGAAGAAGATGGTCGCGAAGGGATTTCAGGTGAAAAACTACAAGCCCAGTATCCTTGGCTGGGTGAAGGCAAAGCTGCCCCTTCAGACAATCGATGGGAAAGCGACCAACCGAGTCCACACGGCAAGCGACCGCTACACGGTCCCCGACAAGTATGAACGTGTTTACTGAGCCATTGGGTGATCAGTCACGGACCTTACCAACCGTCTCGCCCGGCCCCGCGCAGCGGGAAGAGCCAGGATCTCGAGAGCGGGACCATGAGTGCGGTTCGACCGTTCACGCAGGGTACTTGGGCATTGCAAACCCCGCGGATGGCAGCGAAGTGTCCGCAATGAAGAGCTTCCCGGCATTGGTGCAGGCCGCCTGATCCGCTTTGCTCATATTTTCGACTGCCGTGGTGATGACTAACTTCAGCGAATCACCAACCGGGACCAGCGCCGGGCATGTGTTTTGGGGAGACAGTGGCGTTCGCCAGATCATTTGGCATTCACCGGTGGCCAGGTCGTACTGCCGCGTCTCCCCGTACGCATGGGCCTGCGGTAGAAACAGGGAGACAATCAGTGATCGTTGATCGGGCGTGAGGATAGCCCCGTCGGGAACGGCCGGGTCATCCGTCAGGTCGATCACCACTTCAGGTTCGCTGATGGCGAGTGAGTCTCGATCGAGTGAGTACTGGACGACTCTTCGCGTTGGCGAGTCGATGTCGATCAGCGAGACCCCATCGACATTCCGGATCAGTGCTTTGCCGTTGCTGCAGATTTGATCATCCCGTAATCGGACGAGCCGTTTTTCACTGAAGTCGTAGTAGTAGAGCCCCGCTTTTTCCGTTGCAAACTCCAAGTCTTTGGTGCCAAAGATCAGATCCTCATCGACGAAGATTCCGTCATTGATGATGGTGTTGGAAACATCGCGGTCGATGCGGTTTTCGAACGGGCTCCACTGGAGCGTGTTGGTGTCGAAGAAACCCAGTTCTCGTTCGCATCCGACAATGAAGCGGTTTTCCGTTTGACAGGGGAACGCGAATCCCGGCCGGCCGGGAAGTGGGAAGCTCTCGTTTTGACCGGTGGTCAGATCGCATCGATTGATGCTGCCACAGAGTTGGTCGACGCCATGCTGGATTCCAACCCAGGAGAACACTCCGTTTCCAACCGCGTAGGGTCCCTCCGGCAAGAAGCGAAGTTCGTCGGAAAGGGACAGGTCAACGGGTTGGGCTTCGATCACAGGCAGCATGACGGAGTCTCTGGCGATGGGTGAATTGCACTAAAGACGATAGCGGGTCGCGTTCGTTGCGGGTAGTCCGACAGCGTTCGGCGGGAAGTATTCGGTGGGCAGTGAAGCATGGTCGCATCGAGAGCGTTATTGATGAAACGTTGCAGTGGTCCGCTACTCGTTTTTCGGCAGTCCGAACTGACGCAGAAGTCTCAAGGGGACGCCAATGTCGATGACCGACACAGCGCCGACAAACGCCTTGGATTGATGGTTCGCGAAGCCATCTTTGGCAGCGACAAACGTGAGCGTGTGATCCGCGCGAAATGTCGGCTCATTTGCGATTCCCGTGTCACAATCGAGTCCGGATGGGAGGTCGATGGCGATTCGTGTGGCGGTCGATTCATTGGCGGCTTCGATGGCTTCCTTGTAGAGCCCCCTGGGCGAACCAACTGCCCCGGTTCCCAACATGCAATCGACCAGGAGAGACGCTCTCGTGAGCTGTTGTCCCAGTTCGGCCGAGTCATTGACAACGAAAACGGGCAAGTCACTTGCGCAAGCGACGGAGGCGTGGACTGCAGCGTCCCCGTGAAGCGATGTCAGTGGCACAAGAGAGATGACTTGGACCGAGTGGCCCATCAGCTCCAGGTGCCGGGCGATCACGTAGCCGTCGCCGCCATTATTACCGCCGCCACAGAGGATTTTGACAGCAGGTTGTGGACCGAATCGTTGATCGATCGCCACCGCACATCCCCGACCGGCATTTTCCATCAAGACGACACCCGGTAGTCCGTACTGTTCGATGGCGATCTGGTCAATTTGGCGAACTTGATCACGCTTCATTTTTGAGTTGCCAAGAGTCGAAACCCGTGCAGAATAGTCTTCGTACGACAGTCATTGATTACCCGTCGCGTAGCCCTGGAGAATCGACAGATGCCATTGTTTGAATAC
>JBCBOO010000203.1:0-12126 GCA_039821235.1 Planctomycetota bacterium | reverse complement strand
AAAATCATCCGCATTCCGTTTGTCGCTACTTCACCGGACTGGCCCAACTCCGCGCGGGAAATCTTCAACGCGCCGCATTCCACTTTGAAGAAGCAGACTTTGATCGTCGTTGGCCGTCCAAGGGCCTGAACGAGGCACCCCATGCAATCGTGCTTTATCGCTTGGGCGATTTGAATCGTGCGGCTGAAAAACTACGCTCATCTGACGATGAGCTGGATCGCTGGTTGCAGAGACTGTTGGATGGCGATCCGTTGAACGGACCGTGGTTTGATCTGCTGGAGTTGCTTTACTTCAACGAGCTCGCACACCAGGAAATCAACGGTTCGGTACCGGATCGTCGCGACTCATTGAACGGAATTCGGACGGCGTCCCTGAGTCTTTTCGAGCAGTAGGGACGAAGCACTAGTTTGCGGTGTCCGCCACTTGTGCGGATAGCGTTGCCAAGCGTTGTTCGTACTGCTGGATCTGTTTCGCAAACCGTGGCGTCCTAGATTGATCGTTGAATTCGCGGCAGGTGGCGATCATCTCTCGATAACATTCCGCTGCGTCGTCGTTCTTCCCGAGTCGGCGATAGGCGGAAGCAAGCGTGTTGAGTGCGTGGTTGAGTTTGACGCGACGAAGTGCAATCGTCGGAGCCGACTGGACCAATTTACGTCTCATTTCCACGCATATTATCGCGTTGTCTCGAGCGTTTTCGAGATCTCCGTACGCCAACAATCCGTCGGCGAGCTTCTGGTAGCTAAAGGTGACATCCCATTGGACTTGATCGTTCTCGGGGGCCGCTCGTCCGAGGAGGAGAGCCAATCGCAACGATTCGGTATACTCCTCGCAAGCTTGTTTTTTTTCGCCCAGCCTTAGACTGCAATCGCCAAGCCGCTCATAGACCGTCGAGCAATCCATTTGGATGTCAAAATCGGTCGGTGACTCTGATGCCAACTTTTCGACGATGTTACGGTAGCCCTCGAAGGACTCGCGTGCCGCGGGAACGTTTCCGCGCCGTAGGAAAAGGTCCCCACGATAGAGATAGGCGTGGGAAAGTGCCGCCCGCGTATTTTTCTTTGTGTCGCCGTCATCGACCAACCGATTTCCGCGTGCAATGGCGCGGTTCAAAAGTTCTTCGGCTTCGTCGAATTGATTTTCGAAACTGAGCACCTCTCCGGCGTTGGCCTCACACTTTGCCAACAGCCTTTGGAAGGAGAGTTCGTCGGGTTTGATCCGCGCGGCCTTTTCGGCGTCCTTGAGTGACTCATAAAAAAGCGTCTTCGCACGGTCCCACTCGTGGCCGACGGCAAACATATCTCCGTACTCCCGCTTGGCTTCGGCAAGGTCCGCCAAGTATTGAGGATTGCCGGGGGCGGATTCACGTAGTTCCTCAAAGAGACGTATGGCGGTCTGATAATTCTGCATCGAGGCCGAAGCGCCGGCACGTCCTTCGTTGTCGCCAAGTTGGGTCTCGACGTCGGCCAATCCAAGCGTGGCCGTTGCGCGGCAACGTTTGATCCGTTCCGCATTGATCTTGTCGGAAGGAACGTTTTCGAGTTCCGTCAACACTGACTCAAGAAGCTTCTTGCGTTCGAATTGCGCGGCGGAATCCGTACGATACGGTGCTTGCATGTCGTACAGCATTGATTCCAAAATCCGCATTGCCGCTGCGGATTGGTCCCGTGCAATTCCAGCTTGAGTCGTCGCTTCGGTCGCAGCGGCGGATGCGGACTTTTCGGCGAGCGTGAGTCGCTCGTTCAAAGTCTCCAAGTCGTTCGCGCGACGTTGGGCGAGCAATCCGAAGCTCGCTGAAACCGTCGATCCGATCATCAAGACGGCGACAATCAACAACAGCAGCGAAGCGACGGCGCGATTGCGGCGGCACCAACGCCAGCCGCGTCGAAGTGGTCCGATCGGCCTTGCGAGGATCGGTTTACCGGAAAGGAATCGATCGAGTTCGTCCGCCAAATCCTCCGCCGATGCATACCGCGCGGCGGGGGACTTCGAAAGACATTTCAGGGTGATGGTTTCCAAGTCCATCGGAATGGACGGATTCAATTGCCTGGGACGGATCGGTTCGTTGTGAATCAGTTGATACAGCACGTCGACTGGTTCGACGGCGACGAAGGGAGGACGTCCCGTTAACAGATGGAACAGGATCGCGCCAAGCGAATAGAGATCGCCGGCGGCACTGATCTCCGACGCGGTCACGCTCGCTTGTTCGGGCGGCATGTAGCTGGGCGTTCCCAGCACTTCGCCGGTCACCGTCAGACTGGCGGCGGAGTCCATTTGTTTTGCGAGCCCAAAGTCGGCGACCTTTGGGTTTCCCGCATCGTCCAGCAGAATGTTTGCCGGCTTGAGATCGCGATGGATCACGCCGCTGGCATGCGCGTGTGCGACGGCGTCGGAAATCAAACGCAGACAAGTTGCCGCATCGCGCGGCGCATATGGTTTCTGTGCGAGTGAATCGGCTAAGCTTCCGCCCGAGGCAAGTGGCATCGCGTAAAAAACTTTTCCGGACGCTTCGCCGACTTCATAGATCGGCATGATCCCTGGATGATCCAGCTTTGCCGCCGACTCCGCTTCCATGAAAAAACGATCGACATAGGACCGTTGGCCAAAACGACCTCGGCTGATGACTTTGACAGCGACTTCGCGATTCAGTCTCGATTGCCGAGCGAGGTAGACGACCCCCATGCCGCCTTCGCCCAAGACTTCCAACAGTTCATAGTCGCCGAGCGGATACGGTAGTGAGACTTCATTGGCTTCACGAACATCGATCTTCGCACGAACCTCGCGTGCGATCCGTTCACGGTGGCTGTCCGACCAGTCGCCGGTAATATTCAAGGAATCCTTGGGCGTCGGCATCAACGAGGAATCGCCAGCCCATTGCTCCATCGCCTGTTGGCACGCGTTGCATTCCTGTACGTGGTCCGAAATGCGGTCCGCGGGGTCACCAGACAACGTGCCGATCAATAAGTCGCGAAGTCGATCGGGATTGGGACAGGGCGTCATGTGGAATCCGTTTTCTCGGCGACGCCGTTCTCCAGAAGGGCGACTTCTGCGGCGATCAGTTTTTGGACTTGAAAACGAGCCGAATAGACCGACGCGACCGGCATAGCCAAGAGGTCAGCCACCTCGCGTCCGGATAAGTTGTCCTGAGCACATTTTTCCCAAGCCTTCCAGCGGCGATGGTCCACCCGGGCGCGGACTCGATCCATCGCGAACTCCAATAGCTCCAAGTCGAACGCGTCATTCATTCGGGTTAACAAATCATCGCGAGCTTCCTGGTCGGCCAACGCGTCCAGGGCCCCGTCGGTTTGGTGGCGTCGGCTTTCTTGTCGATAGAAATCTTTGATCGCATTCTCCGTGATTCGTCGCAACCAACCGCGAAACGTCATTGCCGGATCGTACTCGAACGACTCGATCGAACGAGCAATCTTGACCAACACATCCTGCGTGACGTCTTCCGCGTCCGACGCTTGCAGACCGCGGTTGATCGACCACTGGTACAAACGACTTCCGTAACGATCGACGAATTGGACCCAGGCTTCGCCGCTCCGCTGTTCGCTCTTCAATCGGCTTAACAAGCTGACGTTGGTCGCGCTTGCATGCGAATGGTTCACCAAGTCTTACTCCTGTGTTGATACAAACCTGCGCGAGAAAAAAGAAAATTATTGGAAGCCCCTCCATCGCTTTGTCGGGAGTTTACACGTCGGCAAAATCGTGCTGCAAGAAATCCACGGTAATTCTTCGATTGCCAAGAAGATTTGTTCAGTGCCGGTCGTAAGGCCTGTGACAGCCGAGTTCCGAGTCGTTCGGAGCCGGTGTCAATCCGCCCCAAGTGACCGTCTTTCCGCTCGGTAAGCCGGTTCATGGAAACAGAAACTCGACGATCGACGCCAACTATGCGCAAAGCCAAAGACTGGGTGAATGAACTGCGTGACAGTCAAAACAACTCAGGCAGACGAAGGATGGCGAGACGAGGCACCGGCAGACGCCGGTCCGACCTGGCTCGAAAGCGGTTGGCGACCGAGCTTTTGGAAGCCCGGATGATGCTGGCGGGCGATTCGGACGCGGCCCAGATTTTGAGAATCGACGGACCGGGCGCAGCCATCGAATCGGAACGAATCCAAGTTGATGCGGCGGGAACGCTGACGATCAAATCGGCCATCGCAGCGGAGGCCTTGGTGTTCTCGTCGCCCCAAGACGGGTGGACGCGGATCGCTGGTTTTTACAGCGGCGACGGCGGCGAGTTTGACACCGTGGATGTGGCTCACTTTGGTAGTGTCATCGTCGATAGTTCCGGAACTCAGTCGCTTGCCGAAGACGACGACACCTTCGCGTTGACGCCGGGCTGGGGAGCCGGTTTGGAATCGTTGCACATTATCGCGGGAAAAGGAAATGACACCCTGCGGTTGACGGATGAAACTGCCGCCACCAATCCGGTGATCCGCTTCGAAGCCGGCGAGGGTGATGACGTTTTGCTCGGCCCCCGCTCGGATACTCAGTGGTTTGTTTCGGGATTGAATTCCGGGACGGTTGATTCCGCCGAGTTTAACAGTGTCGAAACGCTGCAAGGCTCCGCCGACAACGAAGATGTCTTCACGGTCGGTCCCCAAGGCCGGCTTGATGGTGGTGTCGACGGTGGTGAAGCGGGCTTCGATACGTTGGAATTCGTCGGAGGAGTCTACGAAAACGTCACGTTCGTCGGAGATAACGGCAGCGATGGGCGCGTCATCTTGGACGGCCAGACGGTCGAGTACCTGGGGCTTGAGCCGGTGACCTTGGGTGTTGTGATGGAAAATTTGACCATCAACGCGGACGCCCAACTCTTGCCGGGGTCGTTCTTTAGCGACGACCTCGTTCTCGAGAACCACTCGACGGCCGGGCAATCAACGCTTCGCAATCAAAACCCAGATTTCAAGACCATCGAAGATGTCGTCTTTGCCAATCCGGCCAAATCACTGACGATCACGCTCGGGTTGGGAAACGACCGCCTGACCATCAACACGCTTGACCCGGGCTTCGCCGCCGACCTGACCGTTACCGGAGACATCGGGCGCGACCAAGTCGTTTTTGCGTCCGATGTCACGCTGCGCGGAAACGACCTCCGTGTCGATGCGGAAGAGATCAGCATCGGTTTTGCGATCGGCAATTTCTCGACGCAATCGACATGGACGCCGGGAGCCAGCTACTCCGACTTGGTGGTTGAGTCTCCGGCGTCGGTGGATGGTTCCGGTATGACGGTTGATGTCCAAGTCGACGCGCGGGGCAACCCGATCGTTGCGCTCAACTCACCCGGAACCGGTTACCAGATCGGTGACGAAATCGCGATTACCGAGCCGGAACGGGGAACTGCTGCGACGGGATGGGTGCTCGGAGACGGCAGCGTTGGGGTTTCCGTCGCGACACGACTGCTGGACTTCAACAACAAAGCCACCACCGATGGCGGAAGCATCACGCTTACGGGCGAATCGCTGGCGGTCGGACCGGGATCAAGTCTGCTTGCCGATGCACCGGGCGCCGGCTTTCGCGCCGGCGACATCACCTTGGAAGCCGAGCATGCGCCGAACATCGTGGACTCGTTAGCACTCGATACGCTGTCACCTTTTGCGATACGCTCACGCAATGCCTACCTGAGCATCGCTGATGCAACGCTCCGGGGAGATGACATTACCGTCAATGCGAAAGGAGCGACGAACACCCGATGGGATGACTTGGGTGACTACGCCGAGAGCATCACATCGGGGCTGTTCGATGTCTTCGCGCAGTTTCCGCAGCTCGCATTGAGCACCATCTCACCGATCAACGGCCAAGTCAAAATCCACCACGCTTCCGCCGCCGTCGACTTGGCCAGCGCGACCATTGTCGGCCAAGGAAACGTCAGTATTCAGGCCGATTCGGAAGCGGATGCGGGATTCACGGCGATCGGTATCAACCGGCTGGCCGGTCCCGTTCCCGCGATTGTGACCATCGGATATGGCGAAGCCCAAACGTCGGCAAGGATCACGACCAGTGGGACCACGCACATCACGGCCGAGAACGATGTCACCATCAAAGCCAACACCAAGTCAGACAGCGAGGTCAGTTCGTCGATTACCGCCAACGGGGTGACCAGCGCCGGTGACAAGACGGTTGATTATGCCGCGACCGTCGCAATCGTCTACACCACCGAAACGGCCACGATCCAAGTCGGCGAATCTTCGGTGATCGAATCGAGGCACGGCAGCATCGATATCGCATCCAACGGCGAAGTCTCCAACGCGTCGAGTGCAAGCTCGGCCGTCTTCCAGAACGGCGACGGGGCACTCGCGGTCGCCGTTTCGGTCAACGAAGCCGAAATCACGGCCGACGTCTTTGGGACACTCAAGGCGCTCGACCCGCAGGCTCGCGGTCAATTCACGTTCGACGCCTCCGAGGCCACCGTCGTTGACTTGGCAAACAACACGATCCAGCTGACAAATGTCCCGGCCAAAGACAAACTCAGGGTCGGACAACAGATCATCTATCAAAGCTTGGACGAGACGCCGTTGGCTGGACTCACCAACGGGCAGGCATACTACGTCTTCGACGTCACCGATAGCGACATGGACGACGACGAGGAGACGGTCACGCAGACCGTCAAGCTGGCTTCGGCCCCAGGAATCGATCTTGAGCGACCGACTCTCGAGATCGACAGTGCGGAACACACGGTTTCGCGGATGGAAATCGTTTCGTTTGATGCAAGCCAAGTCGATGCCGAAGTGGGAGATCTTCGGATCGCTGGTTTACCGCTGGTCGATGGCGAAACGGTAACGTACCGGGGATCGTATTCCTCGCTTGACGAAACGATTGCGTCGGCGAAGTTCGCAGCCGCCGGCACGCATGACACGATCACGGTCAGTGGTTCCCCGACATGGACGGAATTGCGGTTTCGAGTCGGAAACGTCATCACGTTGTCGGATACCAACGAGTCGACTGACGCGGGAGATTACCGCATTGAATCGATCAGCCCCGATGGTTTGACGATCACGGTTTCGGGCGAAAATCGGTTGACGCCAACACCGTCGGATCAAAACGAGGAACAGTTCACCGTCACGACCGAGCAGGGATTGATCGTCCCCGGTCTGGTACAAGGCACCGAGTACGAAGTCGCGGTCAGCGATGGCGTGACGCGGTTTCGTAATCCCACCGATGCCAGCGCGTTCATCCAGATGCCTGTCGATGCGATCCTTCCGACCGGCACCCATGGATTCACTCGGTTCGATGAAGTCGCAACGTTTCGCCCAACACAGGATGTCGATGGTGATCTGGATTTGATCAAGCTCCCGTCGCACAACTTTCAAACGGGCGACTTGATTCGCTACCGAACCGATCCGACCATCTCGGTTCAGACCTCCGCGGAGGAATTTACATCGGAGGGGCGCCGAGCGTTCAGCCAAGTCACGTTACCTGATCCGCCGGTCGACGGATTGGAGTCGGGACACTTTTACTATGTGGTTGTGATTGACGACAACCACATCAAACTGGCTCCCAACGCGTTGCTGGCACAGAAATCGCTAACCGCCGACCTGACATCTTTGGGAGAAGGCACCCACGCGATTTCGGTCGAGGAATTGGCCAGCGGTATCGCAATTCGTGCGAACCTGGATGCCAACAACGGTGCCGCGGCCGGGGTTGCGTTGAGCGATGCGGAACAGACGACGGCTGACTTGTTATCGTCGCCGACCAATCCCGAATCCATCATCGCCGGCGTGCAAAGCTTGACGGACATCTTTCGCAAGGCGGCGCGCGAGGGCGCCGTCGCGGCACAAGATGCGGCCGAAGAAACAAAGACCGACACCGAGTCGACTCGGCCGTTGGATTTGGCCGGTACGGTCGCCGTCGACGTCGGCGTTCACAACGTTCGCGCTCGAATCGGAAAATCAGCCGTCGTCCAATCCGCCAAAGACGTTCACGTCGACGCTTCGATCACCGAGAATTTCGCCGTCGTCGCCAACTCGGAAGCCACCCGAAACGGGCGAGACGCGGACGACACCAGCGAAAACGAGGGGGGCAGCGGAGCCGACTTTGAAATTTCCGTCGCGATCGGCGTTGGTGCGTACATCAACCATGCAAACGCAATCATTGATGAGGAGGCGACGGTCAACGCCAGCGACACGCTGACCACCCAGTCGTTGGTGGAATATCCGCTCCGCATCGAAAACCCGGTCGACGTCATCAATCCCGCTGAGACGTCCAAAGAATCCGGACTGGATGCGTTCGAGTTCTTGACCGAAGGCACACTCGGTTTCTCGGATCTGTTCAACATGTCCGTCTCGGCACTCGGTGGCGAACCGTCGTCCGAGAGCGATGCACTGACCGTTGGTACTGGGATCGGCGTGCTGTTTTTTGACAACGATTCGGTCGCACGCATCGGCGCGGACGCGAACATCAACCAAAACGTCTTGCTGCAAAGCGAAAACCAGCGCGTCCAAGTGCTTGCCGACACCGAAATGCGGATCGTCGAAATGGGCAGCACCGCAGCGATCAATCTGAGCGCGATTTCGCTGCTGGAGTCCGGGCCTGATCAGTTGTCCGGCATCGCGAGCGGTAACGTCGCCTCGTCGATCGGCGGCTTCTTTCGCGACATCATCAACCCGTTTGGATTGTCTGGGAAAGATGCCGTCGGACCTGTGATCGTTGCCAACGTTTCGCTGAACAACACGGTCGCCGAAGTCCAATCGGGCGCAGTCATTCACACCGGCCAAAAGACGCTGTCTTTCGCACCGCGTGACGCAGGCGTCGTGACCGTCGACGACGAAATCATCTTTGCAGAGCCTCATGATCTCGAATCGGGCGACGAACTCGTTTACGAAGTCGATGGAAACGGCGCACCGATCGGTGGACTCCAGGACGGCGTGACCTACTACGCAATCGTCGATGCGACAAAACCGAACCGCGTCATGCTGGCCGCGAGCGCAGAGGACGCAATGTCGGCCAAGCCGATCGAGCTGGCCTCGTTTGCGGCAGCCGAAGTCGTCCATCGATTGCGAATCAAATCTGGCTTGGCCGTCAAAGCCAACCAAGACATCTTGAACATCGCGATCGCACAAACCGGCGGACGCGCATCACGGTTGGGTGTGGCGGCTTCCATCGCCGTGGGCGTGTTGACATCGACGGTGCGTGCGAATGTCTATGAAAACGTGACGGTCACCGGCGGCGTCGTGCAAGTCAATGCGAACGACGATGTCAACCGAATCGGCATCGCAGGTGCATTCTTGCGTGGAAAGCAGACGGGGATCGGAATCTCAGTCGGTGTCAACGTGATGGTGCGCGATGTCGCCGCGTTCATCGGTCGAGGGAACCCGGCGAACGCCCCCACCGCACCGACATCGTTGACGATTGATGTCATGGGGCCTGTCGAAGTCGATGCAACCGCGGGCGGATCGGTATTCGCGTTGGTAGTCGCCGGCGCCGTGCAAGGTTCGGAAGACGAAGACGCGAACGATGACTCTGACAGCGATTCCGATAGCGATACTGATTCTGATAGCGGATCGGACATCGCTGACGAGCTGCCCGAGGCCGAACAAACGACCAACACCGAAAACCGCACGACCGGCGCGGTCGCGTTGACGATTCCCGTCGCGGTCAACGTTTTGGACAACGACGTGATCGCCTATCTCGATCAACAGAATGTCGTCGCGTCCAACGTCGATGTCGCCGCGACCGCTGAATTGAACAATTTGACCGTTGTCGTCGGCGCGTCGTTTGCCGTGCAGAAGCAAGACAGCGACGAAGGCAGCCAAAAAACACTGAACGTTGCCGGATTTGGTTCCTTCGCCGTCAACGTCGGCAGCCAAACGTTGGAGTCAACGATTCGCGACAGCTCGGTGACTACTCGCGGTCCACTGGGCGTCCGTGTGACGTCAGATGAACGATCCAAATTCGGTGCCGATGGCGGCGGCGTAGCCCTTGCACTGTCAAAGAGTACCAAAGGAACCAACGTTGCCTTTGGTGCTGCGATCGGTGTCAATGACTTGAAAGCCGCTTCGAAAGCATTGATCCGCAATGCAACGATTCTCGCTGAGCTTGGTGACGTATCCGTGTTAGCCAATACGTCGCCGTTCATTCAATCGGTCACCATCGGTGGAGCGGCTGCGGCGGGCATCGGTGGCAACGACACGAACGTTTCCGTGGCGATGGCCGGTGCTGCATCGTTCAATGTAATCGGGGCCGATGACGTTGACGCGTCCTTTGCCGCAATCGTCGATAGCGATGTGACTACCGAAAATGGCGACGTTGTCGTTCACGCGGTCGATGGGGCGCAGATCCTGGCCGTCTCCGGAGCGATTTCGTTGGCCGTGGCAATCGGTCAAGGCAAAAGCACCGGCGCGGGTTCGCTTGGCATCGGGCTGTCGTTTAACAGCATCGCCAACAACACCACCGCGACCATCGAACGATCCAACGTGGACGCTTTTGGCAGTGTCATTGTGACTGCTGAAACGTCCGTCCCAGGGCCAGCGGCGGTTGACTTTACGGGCGGCCGAGTCGCCGGGGGGGCGGACACGATCGACTTGGATGATCACGGGTTCAGCACGGGTGACCGAGTCGTCTATCGAAACCTGGGCAGCGTTGACGAGGGCGTCGGCGGGTTGCAGGACGGCCAGCGGTACTATTTGATTCGTGTCAACGATGATCAAATTCGCTTGGCGGAAACCGAGTCCGCTGCGGATGCAAATGAACCAGTCGCGATTGATTTGGAAGCTCCGAATGTCGGAACGTCACATCGACTGGATTGGGTCAACCCGAACATCGAAGCGATTGCCTTTTCTGGCAGTGTCGGTGTTTCATCCGGGGCGGGAACCACCGGTGCGTTCTCGGGCGTCGGAGCGGGAGCGCGAAACCAGATCAGCAACCGAGTCGACGCGCGTATCCTGAGCACGCTGACCAAAGATGGCGATGGGATCGTCGCTCGGCAAGGTGACGTTCGAGTGTCGGCAAATGACACCAGCAGCATTCGCTCCACGGTCGTTGGCGCGACGGTCGGTGCGACCAACAGCACTGGCGGTAACAGCGGTAATCTGACCATCGGGGTGTCGGCGGCTTACAACTTCATCGACAATGAAGTCACCGCGCGAATCGAGACGGCCAACGTTCTGTCGGAGTCGGCATCGGGTGACGTGGTGATTGCGGTTTTGGAAGACGCCACGATCTCGTCGGTCGCCGTCGCTGCATCTGTTTCGGCAGCCTTTAGTAGCGGAAACAACGCTGCCGCTCTCAGCGGTGGTGGTGCCGACGCGACCAACGTGATCACGACCAAGGCCAACGCATATGGACTGGACAGTGAGATCGAAAGCGGCGGGGACACCACGGTTTCGGCCGACTCAAGTGCGCTTGCGGAAACCTATGTGGTCAGCACGGCCGCGTCGGTCAGTTTGAGCGGCAACAACGCCGGCGGTGCGGCGATCGGAGCCGCCCGTGCACGCAACTTTGTGGGATACGAGTTGGGTGTCTTCGGCGCGGGCGACGAAGATGCCGCGGAGTCTCAGGCGTATTTGAAAGACACCAGCGTGATCGCCGGAAAGAACTTGAACGTGGTGTCGTTCTCCGACCAAACCATCCAAGCATTCGTACTCGCCGCCTCGGCAGCCGTTTCCGCGTCGAACAACAACGCTGGTGGGTTGGCGGGGTCCGGCGTCGAAACCAATAACCAGATCCTCGTTTTGCAGCGAGCCTTTATCGACGGGGATCAGCCACTCACCGATGACACGGCAACGCGACTTGGGCTAACGGCCGATCAGGTGCTGATCGACGCCGACGACGCTTCGACGATTTCTTCGGTCGCCATCGGTGCCGCGATCGCGTTTGCTGGTTCGGCAAACAACGCCGCCGCGGCATCGATTGGCGTTTCTTTCGCCAACAATTCGATTGCCAACGAAGTCGAAGCAAAGATCATCAACGCCGCGGTGCAGGCCATCGACGGCGGAGTCGAAATTTCCGCTTCATCGCGAGGCCGGAAGCTGTTCGACCTGGATGCGGGGCTTGCCGCCCAATTGGACGATGCCGCGTTTGTCGAAAACGATGACGATTCAACCGGAAACACTAACGAAGCCGAAGTCGACATCGCCGACGATGTGACTTTCATGCGCTCGCTCCGAAAGCTGGTCAGCGAAAACGGAC
>JBCBOO010000202.1:0-12181 GCA_039821235.1 Planctomycetota bacterium | reverse complement strand
CCAAAGGTCTTTGCTGTCCGAGCCAAGACCAAATGCGCCGACTTCGAGACCACGGAGTGCTTTCTGCAGCGATTCGCGAAAGTTTCGTCCGATCGCCATCGTCTCACCGACGCTTTTCATCTGCGTCATCAACGTCGCATCGGCTTCGGGAAATTTCTCGAACGCGAAACGGGGGATCTTCGTGACCACGTAGTCGATGGTCGGTTCGAAGCAGGCCTTGGTTTTCTTGGTGATGTCGTTTGGCAGTTCCCACAACCGATAACCGACGGCGAGTTTCGCGGCGATCTTTGCGATTGGAAAACCCGTTGCTTTACTGGCCAACGCACTGGAACGGCTCACGCGTGGGTTCATCTCGATCACGATCATACGTCCCGTGGAGGGCTCGATCGCGAATTGGATGTTGCTGCCGCCGGTTTCGACACCGATCTCACGGATGACGGCCAAGGAGGCATCGCGCATCCGTTGATATTCTTTGTCAGAGAGGGTTTGCGCGGGGGCAACCGTGATCGAGTCACCGGTGTGGACGCCCATCGGATCGAAGTTCTCGATACTGCAGATGATCACGACGTTGTCATCGACGTCGCGCATGACCTCCATCTCGTACTCTTTCCAACCGATGATGGACTCTTCGATCAAGACTTCCGTGACCGGCGATTGATCCAGTCCGTTTTTCACCAAGTCGTCAAAGTCATCTTTGTTGTAGGCAATCGCGCTGCCGCTGCCGCCCATGGTGAAGCTGGGTCGAACGACGGCAGGCAGTCCGACATCTTCCATCGCCGCACGAGCCTCTTCGATCGTATGCACTACGTGTCCGCGGCAGACATCCAGCCCGATCTTTTCCATCGCCAACTTAAACTGATCGCGCTCCTCTGCTTTCGCGATCACTTTGGCGTTGGCGGCAATCATCTCGACGCCGTACTTTTCCAAGACCCCGTTCGCAGCGAGGTCCATCGCGACGTTCAGACCGGTTTGTCCGCCAAGCGTCGGGAGCAACGCATCGGGCCGTTCCTTGTCGATGACTTTTTCAACCATCTGCCACGTGAGTGGCTCGATGTAGGTCGAGTCTGCCGTGGCGGGGTCGGTCATGATGGTGGCAGGATTGCTGTTCACCAGCACCACCTCGTAACCCTCTTCACGCAACGCTTTGCAGGCCTGGGTGCCGGAGTAATCAAACTCACATGCTTGGCCGATAACGATTGGGCCGCTGCCAATCAGCAAGATCTTTTTGATGTCGTCGCGTCGAGGCACGTCGAATTCCGTGGCGATTCAGTTGGGGAGTGCAAATTTCGGGCAGAATATCAGATGACCTACCAACTTGCGTAGCACCCCAACGCTCGTATCCCTACCGTGATCGCCGATAGGGCGCAATAACTCGCCCGCCACCGAGCGGTTGGAGGGCGACCGGTTCCTCATGACTGACCGGGCGTAGCGGCGCGGACGCCGGAGCCAGCCGAAGCCCACTGCCAATGACCTTTTGTGATGCCGGTTGAACACTGCGCGTCGAGCGAGGCAGGCGCGATCGTGACGGAGCCTGCCCCGAATTCATCGGCCGCAAACCAGTCGGACGGATTGGCTGGTAGGGTTTTCGCAGGCGACGAGCATCTTCCATGAACGGATCGTTCAGTTCGTCAAAGATCGAACCGTCATCTTTGGGAGTGTCCGCCGGCACGGGCAGCGGCTGTGTTTGAACATCCTCCACGCCGGCCGGAGGCGTTTCCCCGGGGACGATTCGTGGCATCGTCATGTTGGGCGATGATTCACTGGGATCGTTCACGCCAGGTTCGCTCACCGGCGGAGTCGTGCTCTGCGGAATTGTCTCGGTGCCCGGCATCGGATCACGCAGCCCATTTGCCGGCGGTTCGTCGGCTGGCGTTCCGTCCACGGAACGTTCAATCGGCGACACCATTCGCGGCTCGCTGGGGTACGAGTCGAGCGATGGCACGGAAGGCAGTCGCGGCTGCATTCTCGGTGTCGTTTGCGTTGCACTCGGCATTGGCGATAACGCATGCGGCGGCATCATCGGGGTGGGCGGCGCGTTCACCCCGCATCCACAATTCGGCATCGCGTCGCAAGCGAGTTCGTCACAACCGCAATTCTGCTTGCATCGATCCAGGCCGAAAACGTGTTCGATGCCGCCTGCCAACGAATCCAGCGTATCGTAAACCGGGTTGAATCGAACTCGCAGTTTCGTTTGCGGAGCGCCGCAGCCACAATCGGCCACGGGCTTGCAAGTGTCACACGAACAGTCGGCAGCACTGACCTCGCTTCCAACACTGCCGACGAACGCGGCAAGGCCCAGGCCGAGTAGGAGACGACGAGCCGAACGAGTAGATTTTTGCGTCTTTGCCATGCTGCGTTTCATGCCGAAACCTCGGGTAAGTGACTGTGACCGGGAGAAGTTATCGACGTGGAAGAATCGGATCGATCAACAGATTCCGTAGTTCCGGCAAACCGGCTGCAAACTACCTGTTTTAACAATCCGGCGGCGGGTGTCCCCCAAAGCCCCGTGTCGAAGATTGCTTTCCCGGCATGCTCGCTCCCGCAACACCGCCGAAAAGCGTGGCTTGCGGGGAGATTCATCTCGACGATTTGGGCCTGGGCGACGCCCTGTCGCGGGGGCGACTTGCAGCTCGGCAGTCGCTAAACTCTTGGGCCGTTTAGAAATTGCCGGCCTCCAACCCCTCTGAGTGATTCGCAGTGACCTTCGATCCGTTCAGCACCCGCGACGAGTTTGATACTGGAAGTGGAAAAGCAGCCCTGTACCGTCTGAGCAAATTGCAGGATGCCGGGCTGGGCGCGATCGACGAGATGCCGTTCTCGATTCGAGTCTTGCTGGAAGCCGTCTTACGAAATTGCGATGGATTCTCCGTCAGTGAAGACGACGTGAAAAACCTCGCCGCTTGGAACGCGGCGGCACCGGCGAAACAAGAAGTTCCGTTCAAGCCGTATCGCGTCGTCCTCCAGGATTTCACCGGCGTTCCGGCTGTGGTCGATTTGGCCGCCATGCGATCGGCGATGCAGCGAATCGGCGGGGACGCGGCAAAGATCAACCCGCTCATTCCTGTCGACCTGGTCATCGACCACAGCGTTCAAGTCGACTTTTTTGGCAGCGACTTGGCTCTCGGCAAAAACGTCGAAATGGAATTCGAGCGAAACCGCGAGCGGTACGAGTTCCTGAAGTGGGGACAACAGGCGTTCGACAACTTCAACGTCGTTCCTCCAAACGTCGGGATCGTCCACCAAGTCAACTTGGAATATCTGGCACGCGTGGTCGCGTTGGGCTCGGACGCCAAGGGTCCTGTGGCCATGCCGGACACGTTGGTCGGAACCGATAGCCACACGACGATGATCAATGGACTGGGCGTACTGGGCTGGGGCGTTGGCGGCATCGAAGCTGAAGCCAACATGCTCGGGCAGCCGCTGTACATGCTGATGCCGGAAGTCATCGGGTTCGAGCTGACGGGCGAACTGCCATCGGGCGCCACCGCAACCGACATGGTTTTGCGCGTCGTTGAAATTCTTCGCGAAGAAGGCGTCGTTGGAAAGTTTGTCGAGTTCTTCGGCAAAGGCATGAACGCAATGAGCGTCGCCGATCGAGCGACCATCGCAAACATGGCGCCGGAATACGGTGCGACGATGGGCTTCTTCCCCGTCGACAACATCACGCTGGACTACATGCGGCAAACCGGTCGCAGTGAAGCGAACATCCAACTGGTGGAACGTTACAGCAAAGAGCAAGGTCTTTTCCGGACCGATGATGGGCCCGCGCTGAAATATACGAAGACGCTTTCGTTGGACCTGACCACCGTCGAGCCGAGCCTTGCCGGACCGAAACGTCCGCAAGATCGTATCGCGCTCGCGGAAATGAAGTCGTCGTTCAATCAGTCGCTTACCGCTCCGATCGGAAAAACCGGCTTTGGTCTCGAAACGACCGAGCTGGATCGGAAAGGAACCGTCCAAGATAACGGTCATAGCACCGAGATCACCCATGGCGCCGTGGTGATCGCTGCAATCACCTCTTGCACAAACACCAGCAACCCGTCCGTCATGATCGGCGCCGGTTTGCTGGCCAAGAAAGCCGCCGAGCGTGGCTTGAAAGTGGCGCCTCATGTGAAGACCAGTCTCGCGCCGGGATCTCGCGTCGTGACCGACTACCTCAATAAAGCCGGCCTCACCGAGTCGCTTGAGGCGTTGGGTTTTCACACCGTCGGCTACGGTTGCACGACTTGCATCGGAAACAGCGGTCCCCTGCCGCCGCCGGTGGCAAAAGCAATCGAATCGGGCGACTTAATTGCCTCCGCGGTGCTCAGCGGAAACCGAAACTTCGAAGGCCGCGTCAATCCGCTCACGAAAGCGAATTACCTTGCCAGTCCGCCGCTGGTCGTCGCCTACGCACTTGCCGGAACGACCGACATTGACCTCGTGAAAGAACCCATCGGTCAAGACGCCGATGGCGAAGCGGTGTACCTGAAGGATATTTGGCCGACTGCCGAAGAAATTCGTGAGACCATTTCGACATCGATCGAGCCCGACATGTTCACCCGAGAGTACAGGTCGGCTGTCGAAGGCAACGAAATGTGGAATGCGATCGACGCGGCATCCGGGGCCATTTACCCCTGGAGTGACGAAAGCACTTACATCCATCATCCGCCGTTCTTGGACGCCGTTTCCTCGGCGGGTGATTCGCCAAGCATCCAGCCGGTAAAGAACGCCCGTTGCCTCGTGCTCTTAGGCGATTCAGTAACGACCGATCACATTTCACCAGCGGGTGCGATCGCATCCGACGGACCTGCCGGAAAGTACCTGCAGGAAAGCGGAGTTCCCATTCGTGAATTCAACAGTTTTGGATCTCGCCGAGGCAACGATCTGGTGATGGTTCGTGGGACGTTTGGCAACATCCGCATCCGCAATCAACTCGCACCGGGTACCGAAGGCGGTGTCACGCGTCACCTGCCCAGCAACGAAGTGACCAGTATCTACGAAGCTTCGATGCAGTACCAAAAGGATGGCACGCCACTCGTCGTTCTTGCCGGATCGGAATACGGTACGGGCAGCAGTCGAGACTGGGCCGCCAAGGGAACGATGCTGTTGGGCGTCAAGGCCGTGATCGCCGCCAGCTATGAGCGGATTCACCGAAGCAATCTGGTCGGAATGGGCGTGCTGCCTCTCGAATTCGCAGGTGGACAAACCTGGCAAGGTCTGGGCTTGACCGGGGAAGAGACTTTCGAAATCGCCGACCTCTCCGACGACCTACAGCCGCGAAGCACACTGCAAGTGACAGCCACCTCGGCGGATGGAACGACCACGTCGTTCGAATGTGTCGTCCGCATCGATACCCCGGTTGAAATGCAGTACTACCGAAACGGCGGCATCTTGCCGACTGTTTTGCGAAATTTGGCGGATTGAATTCCGTCTTCAACACCATTGCCCCAAAAACCTTTCTTGAAGACCGACAAAGTCATGGCTGAAATTCACGAACGATACAACGATGTTGAAAAGCTGATCGATGAGGAGAAATTCGAGGAGGCGATCACCGGCCTGAAATCGATCGTCGAAGAAGACCCCGGATACGTGCTCGCTCACCTCGCGCTCGCGCGGGTTTACACCAAAACGGGTCAACACATGGAAGCCGTCGAGCACGGCGAGAAAGTGATCGAACTGGAACCGAGTGATCCGTTCAATCACACCGCACTAAGCGTGACTTACCAACGTGCCTGGGCGGGAACGCAAGACCAGCAATACATTACCAAAGCGGAAGACGCGATGGCGAAAGCTCAGATGCTGCAGTCTCAGAGTTAGCGCTTCGTTAACTTTCAAACTTAGGGTGCCGCGCGATGGAGCCGATGGGCGCTAGCCTGAACTGCGAAACGCATGGGCTTGTGGCCCTTTTTTCCGCGCATTAGCCCCACGGCAAAGTGCTTTCGGCCCTCCGGGCCTATCGGAAGTCAGTGACCTGACAGACCACTAGCAGAGTTATTCCTGGTTGAGCCGCACAGCATGCACAAGCACGCATCGGCTCCAAGACATCACTCACCTAACAAGCCAAGATCTCACCTATGCTCACGCCATTTCACCTTGCGGTCCAGGTTCGTGATATCTCGGAAGCTCGCGAGTTCTACGGTGAGAAGATGGGGCTGGCGGAAGGTCGTAGCGACACGAACTGGATCGATTTCAATTTGTTCGGACATCAGTTTGTCACGCATCTCAATCCGGCACTTGGACCAAACGGTAAGGTGCCCAACCACCGAAATCCTGTTGACGCTCACGCGGTTCCCGTGCCGCACTTTGGGGTTGTTTTGACGGTGCCAGCTTGGAAAGATCTGGAGCAGCGGGTCCGCACGTTTGTCAGCGACTTCATCGTCGAGCCCTATGTGCGATTCGAAGGGCTCCCAGGCGAACAACACACCATGTTCTTTGAAGATCCAAGCGGAAACGCCTTGGAGTTCAAGGCCTTCAAGGACATCGAAAGCCAGCTCTTCGCAACCTCCTCTTGAAGCCTTCGGAGTCGCTTTATCAGCCTCAAGCTGTCAAACGATCGGTATTGAGGCCGATCCCGCTCGCGAAGCTTTCCTTCTACGTTGACGATCGTCTCCCGATACGCCCGAAAAGATCGTTGTCTTCGGATAGGTCTGTACTGAGTTTGGTTGCGTTTGCGCAGGTTTCCTTCCGCCGATTATAGTCTTCGGATAGTGCGTTCGCGATGAGGTGCTGTCGCCGTTGTTAAAGTACACTTCTATTTGTTTCGAATCCCGATCAACACGGGGTCGTGATCGGAAGAGCGATAGGGCGACGGCTCGTACAACGATGCTGGATTGTATTCCTCGTTGTAGTCGACGAAGCGAGGTTCATCTGCATTGATGTGCCAAGTGGCGATCGCGGTCACGTCATCCGCCAATGAAGCGGTCGCGAACGCATGGTCCAGACTGCCGCATTGTCCGTAGTAAACATACGAGTAACTCGGGGCGGTATTTTCGCCGGAACGAACCTGCTCGTGTAGATCGACCAGTCCTCGTGCGCGAAGCGCATCGATGGGGTCTTCTTGCTGGTAGGCGTTCAAGTCACCGATGACCAGGACACGCGCATCACTTTGTAGTCCTGAGATGTAATCGGTGATTGCAAAGGCCTGCTTTCGGCGCGCGGCGTTGTACGCGGCTTGGCCGTCGCCTTTCTGTTTGTTTTCTTGATTGGCGTCGGAATTGCCGCCTTTCGATTTGAAGTGGTTCACGATCACCGTCACCGGCTCACCACCGTCGATGCTTCGAAAGGTCTGAACGACAGGTGTCCGCGCGACAAAGAACACGGCGTCATCGATCATCTGCGGCTCACCAACCGCCTCCACCCGGTCTTTTCGGTAGATCATTCCGACGCGAATGTCATCCGAGCCACCGGGCGACTCGGTGAATCCTTCGGGACGCCCCACCCCGGCATACATGTCGCTACCAACGGCTTGATTGATCGCTTTGATCAATCGTTGCTCCGCTTCCACGTTGTTTTCGATTTCCATCAGCCCGATGACATCGGCTTTCATTTCCTTGATCGCGGCAACGATTTTTGCTTCCTGACGCTCGAGTTCGCTTTCGGTGTTTGCCCCTCTCGCGTCGTTGTTTCCGTCACTGAGTGTGGTGAAGTAATTCAGCACGTTGAAGCTTGCGACGGTGAGGTCTGCACCATCAAGCGAGGGGCAACTTGGTCGTCCAGCGGGCTCGACCACAAGGGGCTCCGTCGCTACCAAAACGATCCTTCCATTGGATTTCTTCACGGTGCCCGCCAAGCCACTGACTTTGGCCCCCACACGAATGGTCTTCCGTGACTTCCCAAGTTCTGGAAAGAGGTTTGGCGGGAATACATTTTGCTGTTCCGTGTCATCATCGACGGTAATGACCGCATCGTCATTGTTCCGCTGGGCTGCAGTGACTTTCGCAACGTTACTGCCCCCCTCGAAACTCTGTCCATCCGGATCGCTGTCGTTCGGATCGATATAGGACGTCGGGAGAAACAGTCGCTTGCGGGCCAGCTTCACTTGGCCTCGACGTGCCAAATCATAGGTGTCAACGACGACCAACTCTCCGTCCACCCGAACCTGTTTTCCAACCATCGACTCCCAGTCGACGGAAACCAAATCTCCTTCGAGGACAATCGTATCGGTCGAGTTCTCTTCGGGATTGCTCTCGGTCGAGCTAGTTTTTTCGGCCATCTCGGAAGAAGGACGACACCCGGTCGCAAATGCCAAGCACGAAAGGAGGATCATACAACCTCGCATGACTTGAAGCGACAAAGCGGACGCATTCGGATTCAATCTGGCGGCGAAACGCATCATTAGATGTGGGGGGCGAAGGAATCGAGAAAATGGACTTGGAAAGGGTCCGCTAATCCTGGGGAACTTTCGTATCAATCAGCAGCCCAACGATCACGTCGTCAAACACTAACAGTAGAACGTGAAGTAATTCGCGTCGGAAGGTCCCAGTGCCTTTGATGGCGATCGCACTCGCGAGGCCGCCTCAGACCCCTCCTTGGGTGCCAGGCAATCGTCTCGTCGTGCAGTTTTTAACATCCACTTTCTCCCTTGGGAGAAACGACGCTTTCAGCCGTCAAAGCCAGTTGTAACGGTTCCCGTTTGAGTTCCAGACGGCAACTCGCTCGGGGTTTCACTCCCTTCGATTCTGCAATCGCCTTCGACCCGAACTCCCGGTGGAAAATGGACATTGCCGAGGACAGTCAACTGATTGCAGGCCGCGAGAGAAGGAGCCGCTTGGACACGTTCCTCCAAGTCCGCGATCGTTTTGTAATACCGCGTGTCGAGTTCGATCGTTGGAGGTTGTCCGGCTCGTGTTTCGATCAATCCGACGGAAGCATCCTCACGAACCTCATAGGCGTCCGAACGAACAGCCAACAAATCGTTGGTCGTCTTCACCGGCGCGAAACGCGAACGCGGGACACGAATGGCGGTGGTGTTAGGCAAAACTTCGATTGCCGCCCCCATGGCTGTCTCCAGTTGATAAACCGCCAGCGAATCGGACCGTTTGGGATCTACCGTTTTGCGATTCGTGATCGTCGGCAGGTCGATTCGAGACTCATTGGCCGTGAGGTAGTCTTGCAGTTGTTGCAGGTCGATCCAGAGATTGTTGGTGTTGAAATAGCGATGCTTGCCAATGTCTTGAAAGACGGACTCCTCGTCGGGATGACACTGTGCTTTCTCCCGAAGCACCAAACGTCCATCCTTGGCTTTCGCAAGATGACCGCCCTTGCGGTCCGCAAGGGTTCGGTCTGCGACTTCCATCATGAACGAAGCGCCTGTTTGAATAAAGTGACCCAGGATCGCCGGATCGAGTGTGGCGCCCAAGTTGTCTGCATTGGAAACGAAAAGGTAACGTCGACCTTCATCCAGTAGTTTCTTGAGTGTTCCACTCGTTACGAGCGCGGCGTAGATGTCGCCGTGTCCGGGCGGGCACCACTCCAAATCCGAGTCATCTGGCCAAGCCACCGGCTCAAGCGACTCGGCGTCGATCTTTGGCACTTGATGCTGGAGAAAGGAGAGGACTTGAACATCATCACTTCCGAACCCATTGATGGCGGCTTGGGTTTGTTCCTGCGTTGAAAAGCTGTTCATTAGCACGAGCGGAACGGATAGCTTCTCGGCTTGCCGTAAGATCAACGTCAAAAACGTGTCTTCGCCGCGAACCTTCAACAATGATTTCGGACCCTCGAGGCCCATGGAAGTCCCGAGGCCTCCATTCAGCTTGAGCACCGCGACGTGCTCGAGCTTTGATGCGCCGATCGAACGCGCGTCATCGTCCAATTGCTCCGCATCGATCACGGTCACGACGGGCTCGATCGCCGATTCACGAAGCGTCGCATCGAATCGTCCTGCGACGCTTTCGCAAAGGCATTCGTAATGCCTGCGGAACATCTGCGTGACGATGGACGGAGTGCTGACCTGCTCTAATTTCGCTTCAACGGCCGGCCACTGTGACGAGACAGACATTCAAATCCTCAAGGTTTTTTGCAGACGACAGGTTTTCGGCGTCGCGGATAGAGCGTGACGCAGAGTTCGCATTGGGTTCCATCGCAGCCGCGTGCGGTGCAATACTCTCGGCCGTAAAAGATGATCTGAAGATGCAAACGATTCCATGCCCCTTTCGGAAAGAGTTTCTTAAGATCTGCTTCCGTTTGTGCCACGTTCTTTCCGTTGGTCAGCCCCCATCTCTGTGCGAGGCGGTGAATGTGCGTGTCGACCGGGAACGCGGGCACATCGAACGCTTGAGCCATCACGACGCTCGCGGTTTTGTGGCCGACACCCGGCAGTGACTCCAAGGCCTCGAAGGAAGCCGGGACCACGGATTCGTAATCGGTGACCAGGATTTCAGAGAGCTTCGCCAGGTTCTTTGCTTTCTGCTTGGAAAGTCCCAACGGCCGTATGATCTCAAGTATCCTCGGCTCGCCGAGTTCCATCATTGTTTTTGGCGAGCCAGCCACTCGAAAGAGCTCGGGTGTGACTTCATTGACCTTCTTGTCGGTGCACTGAGCACTCAAGAGAACAGCGACCAACAGCGTGAACTCGTCAACGTGATCGAGTGGTATTGGCGGATCGGGATAGAGCTCATCCAGTCGAACCGCCACACAGTCGGCCCGTTCTTGCTTACGCATCAAAGCAACTCACTCATGCGGCGGGCGGCTGCATCTTCATGTGCTCAAACGCCTTGGCCGTCGCAAGCCGACCACGACGTGTTCGGATCATCAGTTCGCTTCGCAACAGGAATGGCTCGACTTCATCTTCCAACGTATCGCTACTGACGTTCATCGTGTGCGCGATCGCTTCCAGACCGTTTGGTCCGCCACCGAAGACGCGAATCAACGTGTCCAAGTAATTGCGATCCTGCTTGTCCAGACCCAATCGATCGATTCCGATCATGTCCAACGCATCACGGGCAACGCCCAATGTGACGTAGCCTTTGGCCCGAATCTGTGCAAAGTCACGCACCCAATGCAAACGATTGTTGGCCAGTCGAGGCGTGCTGCGGCTGCGTTTGGCGATTTCGCCCGCCGCGGCCTCGTCGACATCAATGCCAAGTTTCTTGGCATTGCGCAGCACCAAGGTTTCCAGTTGTTTGTCGGTGTACCAACCGAGGTGCTCGCGAATTTGGAATCGGTCACGCAGGGGAGCGCTTAACATGCCGGCGCGAGTGGTCGCTCCGATCAAAGTGAAGGGTTGGAGTTCGAAGTTCAACGTTCGCGCGTTGACGCCTTCGCCCAGCACGATGTCGATCCGATAGTCTTCCATCGCCGTGTAAAGGTACTCTTCGACCGCTTTGGGAACACGATGGATTTCATCAATGAAGAGGACGGATTTCTCGGACACGTTCGTCAGGTAAGGCAGCAGATCTTTGGGAGCACTCAGCCCCGCACCATTCGCCATTTGCACGGTGGTTCCCATCTCGGCAGGGATTACCGTCGCAAACGTCGTTTTCCCAAGACCGGGTGGACCATCGAAAAGGATGTGCCCCAACGACTCATTTCGCCCGCAAGCCGCTTCGATGGCAATCTTGAGCCGATCAATGACGTCTTGCTGACCGACCATCTCGCTCAGCCGCTGAGGTCGCAACCGGGTCTCGCCGTCTCCATCGGGATCGGGCGCAGCAGTTGTAACCGCGTCCGGTGGAATGTCGCCCGGCGGTGGTGGGCTCGATTGTTGGTAGACTGCTTCTCTCGCCATCGGTCCTTGATCCGTGTACAAATCGATGTGGCTTTCCCGCTTCCACCCCTGTTGTACCTGAATTTCGCCGCCAAGTCGGCGCAGGATTTCCCATCGAGCCCCGGCCATGACAGATTCCTCTCCCGACTCGAAGCCCATCGATAATTCGGATCCCGCAGTCATCGCGCAATACGAGCCGTACCTCCGCATGCTGGCACGCACTCGTCTGCGGAAGGCGTATCAGGCCAAAATCGGGGCATCGGATATGGTCCAACAAGCCATGATGCAGGCGGTCCAAGGTTTCGAGGGCTTTCGCGGATCAACCGAAGGCGAGCTGATGGCTTGGTTGCGGCAGATCCTTGCCCACCACCTTTGCCATCTGGATCGAGATTTGCATCGCGACAAGCGGGATATTCGCCGTGAGCAGTCGATGGAAAAAAAACTCGCGGCCTCTTCGATGCGGCTGGAAGGGTTGCTGGCCGGCGATGGCCC
>JBCBOO010000201.1:0-12329 GCA_039821235.1 Planctomycetota bacterium | reverse complement strand
GTTCGAGTTCGCGCAATACTGCCTCGTCCACCAGTTCATCGGCGGCAAGTCGCAGCAGTAGACGTGAAACCTCGATGGACAACGATGGCCTTTCCGGAGAGGACGGCGTTTAAACCTTTCCGTCAAGATAGTGCAGCAAGCCAAGATCGGCGAGTTCCTCTCGAACCGCTTCTTCCGTGGGCGTCTTGAGCGATCGGCCCACTTCATCGATCAAAAGCCCTGCAAAGCGATCTCGTGCGCGACTGAGAGTCTTCCGGAAAGCCACGTCACCCATCGAATCCTCGGAGGTTGACAAACGTTCCACTAAATCCGCAACGGCCACTTCAGGGAATTCCGTGCGAAGCCGAAGCACACGATGGTAACGTGGCTGAGCATCTTTGAGCGCGTTCCAAGTTCGATCGATCAGTTGCTCTTTCCAGTGCTGGTCAAAGACTTCCCCGGTGCGGTCTGCGGAAACCAATTGGGGTGCGTCTTCCGCTTCGAGGTGCTGCTGGGTGAACGCAGGCTCGCGTTGCGACCGACGCCTTTGTTTGGACACCAGGTGTATCAGACTGGCTTTGACATAACTGCGGAAACGGCCTTTTTCGGGGCTCGCGTTCTTGAATCCACCCCGAACGAGTTCCAGCATGAATCGCTGCCACAAATCATCCGTCTCGTTCTCGTCGCGTGTCAAAGCGAGCAAGTATCGGCGAACCGCCGGCCCGTAACATTCCACCAAAAGCGCCTGCGCGGCTTGACGCTCCCCAACCGCGTGCGAGTTCGGTGGCTCACCCTCGACTTCGTGGGCCTTTTGGAGGACAGCCCACACGGTGCTGATGCGACTGAGTCGGCTCTCGACTCGTCGATCCTCTGGCACGGGCGACTCGGATGGGACAGGCGACTCCGGCATCATCGTGGGCTCGCTGAATTTCTTTGAAATCGAAGTGTCACAAAACGCGGCGGAATGGCCAATCGACTGAAACGGTCTTTTTACACCCTTTCCGACAGCGGAGCATTCGCCATGCGTTCCTTTCGCCCTTCCATGCAGTCGCTTGAAACCCGCCAATTGATGGCCGGTGACGCCTTTGATTTTAACCACATGGCCGATCGATTCGAACAGGAGATGCTGCGAATCAACTCCGCCGTCAACTCGGTCCAAACGGTCGAGAGTTTGCCGGTCATCGGCGACTACTTTGACGGCCAGCGGGACGTCGTCGACTTGCAAGGAGGTGTGGGAAGTGAAATTGCACAGGTGTTGCGAAGTCTTGATCCCCAAGCCAGTAAAGATGAAATCCGTGAAGAGTTATTTAATCGCTTGGATGCCCTGGGCTATCTCGGCGACACTGACAAGAACGGTTCAATCGATAACCAAGATGTCAGTGTCAAAATCGACTCCGCCAAAGACGAAGTCGAAATCAAGATGCGATTGACCCACGAAACAATGGCAAGCGCCGCATCGACAGACTTTGACCTCGGGTTGAAATCCGTCCCCATCGAATTTCGTTCGACCGGTGACCTCGTGATCGGCGTCGAGATGGACTACGAAGAACTCAAGTTTGGAATGAAGAATGGTGTCTTCAAGATGGATCACGCCAGCACCGAAGACATCAAAATCAATCTCTCGGCATCGTTGGCCAATCAAGAACTCTACGGGCGAATGGGTTTCATGGAGTTCACCGCCCGGCAACAAGACGCGCCCGGTGCCAAGCAAACTGGCTTGACCGCGACGCTGTCACTGGACGTGACCAAGACCGATATCGACTGGAAGATCTACGGAACCGCCGACGTTCATTTTGACATGTACGCCGGATTCGTCGGCAAGTCTGAAACGGCTCCGTCGATCGGCACCGACTTCGATTTCAATTGGCAGTTCGCCGAATACGATCCCTCCTCGGGCGGAGCAAGTTGGGGTAAAGCGCCAGAGCTTTCACTCAATAACGTCCGGCTTCGTCTCGGCGAAGTCTTGACCAACATCGTTCGACCTTGGCTACGCGAAGTGCAAAAGGTTACCGATCCGTTGCAGCCTGTCGTTGACTTCTTGAATACCCGAATACCGGGCATCTCGGATCTTTCGGAGACGTTCGGGCAAGGGGAAGTCACCGTGATCCAACTGGTCGAAAAAATGGCCGCGGCGCGCGGCGAGACTGCAAACTTCTTGCCCGATGCGATGGCTGACCAGGAACGCCAATGGGTTTCGATGTTGAAGACGGCAGCGACGCTGACGGATGCCATCGACATGATCAATGCTTTGGATGCGGCCGCGGGCAACTTTGAAATCGTGCTCGGCAGTTTCGATGTCACCGGTGGTGCGGCGGGCGATTTGAGAAGAGCTGCTGATGCACTGCCGGACAAGATGGGTGACGGCTTGACCAGTCTTCTCGACCTCGATGACGTGGAAGGCACCGCGAAGAAGATCGGCGAAGCGATCGATGAATTGCAAAATGTTCCTGACGCGATCAAGGACCAATTCAAGAAAACATCACTTGACCTGAAAACCAATTTCAAAATCTCGACCCCGGTCCTGACCGCCAAGCCTTGGGCACTGGCACTGCTGGGTAAAGAGAGCGATCTCCTACGTCTGGACGTCGGATTCAATCTCGATACCGAGGGATCACAGCGTTTCATCGACTTCTATGGTCTCGGCGTCGGATTGGGCTGGGGACTCGATGTCAATGCAAAGCTGGGTGTCGGCTATGACACACGCGGCCTCTTGGACAGTGACCTGCTCGATGGTTTTTACATCGACACCGAGTCCGAGCTGACGATCAAAGGCAATGTTCAATTGGAAGCCGGCGTCGATGTAGCAATTGCCTCCGCTCAAATCGCTGGCGGCATCAGCACCGCCGGCACCGACCTGCGTCTCGGTTTTGGCGATCACGTCATCGACGGAAAACTTCGTCCGAGTGAGATTTCGAAACTGTCTGCCGGCGAAATCTTCTTGCTCTCGGGGAAACTGCAAGTGGAAGCGGCACTGGAGGCACACCTGGGCATCGACACGCCGCTCGGATTTGCAGGGGTCAAAGAACGGTATGTCTTTGCCAAAAAAACCATCTTGGATTTGAACCGCGATATCAGCAACGGTGACCCGTGGAATTCCGTCGCACAGCCTCAACTTGCGAGTCTCCAGCCCGGAGGCGAGTTGGTCCTCAACGTCGGTGTCAACCAAAGCCAGCGTGGCATCGAGAATGGGCAAGCGAATGAAAATTACCGAATCCTGCAATTCACGGATGAAAACGGGATCGAGATCACTCGCGTTTCGGCATTTGGTACTTCGGAGTTCTTCAGCAATGTGACTCGCATCAGCGCAGACTTCGCAGACGGGGATGATCTTGTCATGATCGACAAGTCGGTGACGTCGGAGGTCAACATTCAACTCGGATCTGGCAATGATGAAATCAGACATCGCGGTTCGGGGCAGGCATGGATTGATGGCAACGAAGGCGATGACTCCATGGATGTCGCCTCCGACTCGGCGATCGTTTACGGCGGCAAGGGCGACGACTACATCCGCATGAATCAGTCGGAACGCGCGTTGGCCTTTGGTGGCGACGGTGACGACACTTTGGTCGGCGGAGGCGATGCGTCTCGCTTGAGTGGTGACCGTGGACACGACCGACTGGTTGCCGGACGCAATAGCCAGGAGTTGTTTGGCAGCACCGGCGATGACATCTTCGACCTTTCCAGCGGCGAAGCCATGGTCTATCCGGGTGCCGGAGCCAATCAGGTCAATTGGCACGCCACCGGCGGCAACGCGTTTGTTGACACCAATGGCGAAACCACCGTGGTCGTAAGCGGCGACAAGAACGATGATCGTTTCGTCGTTTCAGGAAACCCCAGCTCGAATCCCAGCCAACACCATGGAACCATCGGGATCGTGTCGGAGTGGAGCAACCGCACCCTCGAGATGACGCCACTGCCCACACCAGTGGGCATCGAAGTCGATAACAGCCCGGCACCCTACGCGGCGCACGTGGTGATCGAAGGACGCGAAGGTGCTGATGAAATCCACTTGACGGACATGGCGGGCACAGAGTTGCGATCTTTCGCCGTGAACGTCGGTCAGGAACTCTATGGAGACGGAGCCGCCGATCACGTGGTGATCGATGGAACCAGCCGCAACGATGTGCTTACCCTCGACAAGACGGAGTACTACAGCTCCGTGAAGCCGGATTCGGAGAACCCTGACGGCGGTTTCGACCGCGGTCCCCTGATGACCGGAGGCATCACCTCGATCGATGGACTGTCCGGATATAGGGTGACGGTCGGAAACTCGGGTGATCAGTTGGATGTGATGCTCGATAGCGGAAACGACATTGTGGCTGTCGAAGGCATCTCCGGAGACACGACGATTTTCGGAGCCGCAGGCCTGGATCAATTGAATGTCAATCCAGACGAGTTCGATGACCTGCTCGGTGAACTGCACTTCGACGGGGGAGCCCACCAATCCGTTGTCCGGTTTAACTCGATTCAGATGGATGGCATCGCAGAGGTGGACCTGAGCGACGAAAAGATCAGCGGAGAACTGATTTCCGAAATCGATGGCCTGACGTATCGAATGCCCATCCAAGTGACCGCCGATGTTTCGCAAGGCTCGCTTCGCAGCATGGACGTTCGACTGGGAGATGGGGATGATTCGGTCACCTTAGGATCAAACGGCACTGCAGCCCCAATTCGTGTGGCGACGGGTGCGGGCGATGATATGATCCAGGTGGGGCATGACACATTCTCCGCTGCCAACACGACTGGCTACACCGTTTACGGTGGAAGTGGTCAAAACCAACTTCGTGGAGCGGACGCGAACAATCGTTGGCGCATCGTGGCTCCGCGCGAAGTTGAACTCAACGGAACGACGTTCCATCACATCGACCAACTCATGGGCGGCGGTTGGGCCGACGAGTTTGCGTTTAACGATGGGGTGAAGTTCTGGGGTTCATTAGACGGAGACGGCGGACGCAACTCACTCGACTACTCGGCGTGGCGGTCCGGCGTTGATGTCAACTTGCTGATCGGCGAAGCCTCCAACGTGGGCGATGGCGTTGAGAACATTCAGGACTTTGTCGGAGGTTCCGGCAACGACCTGTTTATCGGTGACGATCAGTCGAATGTCGCACGCGGCGGAGCCGGGCGTGATGTGTTGATCGGAGGAGACGGGGACGATGATCTGGCCGGTGGCGCAGATGAGGATGTTCTGATCGGTGAATCGACGCAAGCCGATCATGACACGGCCTACCTCCGTGACTTCACCGATCGCTGGGCTGCCAATGCCGATCCGTCGGAACTGGAAGAGGAATTCGAGAATGCGTTGCGAATGAATCTCGGAAACCAAGACCAGCTCTTTGACGACGGCGAAGACTGGCTGTTGTTTTAAGAGGCGTGTTCACAGCTGTCGTCACCCTTGCCCACTCCGTGGGCGGTTTGTGTCAAACCGTTCCCGCTCACGCCGTGGGCGAGTTTTCGGAACCCGCCCACGGAGTGGGCGGCGACGGGTGGGCAAGGTGACGGAACTGATTTGCTAGCAAGACATGTTCGAGAGTTTGTCATCAGCCATGAAAAATTGGCTTGGTGAAATTTTCAGCTTTTCGCTAAACTTGCAGAACCGCGCGGCCGAAGGGCTTGGTTTGCACAACGCAACTGCCTTTCTGAATCGCTTTTTCGAACCGTGGTTCTCGCGTGGTCCAGCTGATTAGACGTCGGGCCAAATGTTGTCCAAGATGGGCAAGTCCGACGTTGCAAGGAGCCTCAGCGCACACAGACGGAGGGAGCCGATGTCGGGCGAGTCTTTTCGATTCATCCATGCCAGCGATTTTCATTTGGAGAATCCGCTTGGTGATTTGGATGAACTGCCGCCACCGCTACGCGAAGCCATGGCCTCGGCACCGTTTGATGCTGCCGAAAAGGTCTTCGAAGCGGCACTCTCCAGCAATATCGACTTTGTCGTACTCACGGGAGACTTGTTGCACCCGCAAACGGCCGGTCCCTACGCCCTCAACTTTTTGATCACCCAGTTCGAAAAACTCGCCGAGGCGAAGACACCGGTGTACTGGGCGGGCGGCAAAGCGGACGATCCGTCGAATTGGCCGGAAGCCTGTTTGATGCCTCCCAACGTCACACTCTTGCCTCGTGACCGGATCGCCGGCTTGCCAGTCACGCGTGGAGGACGAACCATTTGCAAGCTCGTCGGCCGCAGCAGCGACGGTCGATCCAGCTTGCACATTTCTGGATTCGAACAAGACTCCGCGGACGACTATACGATCGGCGTCGGATACGGCGACGCGTCACCGGAAACACTGAGCGAAGCCAAGCTCAATCTTTGGTGTCTCGGTGGACGACACAACCGCGAGGAACTTGCACGCGGCGAAGACGTCGAAGCCGTTTACGCAGGTACGCCTCAGGGGCGGGCGCTGTCGGAATCGGGGGCTCACGGCTATTCGATTGTCGATGTCGACGCGGACTGGAACCTTCGTGTGAGTGACATGCCGTGTGATGCGTTTCGTTATGAAATGGTCAAGCTGCATGCGGGCGACATTGCCGCGGTAGGCAGCATCGAGAACCTGATCGGTGAACGCATCATTCGGATGCAGCACGAGGCCGCCGGCAAACATCTCATCATCGGATGGGAAATCACTGTCGAAAGCGGCGAGACACTTGCGACGCTCGGTGATGGGCAGAAATTGCTCGACTGGATGCGGCGTGAATACGGCCATGGCTCACCGGCCGCATGGTCCACGTCACTGCGAATTCGTCCGCCGCAAAAGTATCCCAAGAGTTGGAATGACGAAGACACGATTCTGGGCGACTACCTGCGAATCGCTGCCAATCGCCGAAAAGACGAGGGCGAGATCAACTTGCTCCCCATGACGGAAGAACACGCCGGGCTTCCCGCCAACACGACCGCTCTGCTGGCGGAAGTCCCACCGAGTCGCCGAGTCGACACGCTGGAGCAAGCGACCCTGTTGGGTGTCGAGCTTTTGCGTGGCGGTAAGCCAAACTGGATGAACGGATCATGAAAGTAAAAGACTTGCACATCGACGGCTTCGGAGTCTGGACGGGACTGAGCGTTGATTCGCTGCCGGACGGCATGACCCTGTTTTACGGGCCCAATGAAGCGGGCAAGACAACCGTGATGCAGTTCCTTCGTTCGATGCTCTACGGGTTCACTCCCGAACGGCGTGAAAAGTATTTACCACCGCTCTATGGCGGAACCCCCGGCGGGGCGATCCGCGTCACCGGCCCGGGCGGTGGTTACCAGATTCGTCGCCACGCAAAGATGACCGACGAAAACATCAACGGCCAGTTGACGGTGACCGGTCAAGACGGTCTGTCGCAGGGCCAACACCGTTTGAGCATGTTGCTCGGACAAATCGATGAAGCCATCTTTACCAATGTCTTCGCGATCGGCATGCGCGAGCTCCAAGAGCTCAATACGCTTGATGACACCGCCGCGGCGGATGAACTCTACAAATTGTCGAGCGGTCTCGACCGAGTTTCTCTGGTCGACGTGATTCGGTCACTGCGCGACGGGCGTTCTTCCTTGGTCGGCAGTTCCGAAGCCAACGCGAGACGTGACGCCGACAAGTTGGAAGCCATGCTGCGTCAACGGGATCAGCTGCGCGATGAAGTGCACCGACTGAACGGCCAAAGTCGTCGATTTAGCGAACTCGCGTCGCTGCGTCAGACCCAGCAACAAGAGATCCAATCACTCGGCCTGCGTATCACCAACTTCGAACGGGAAACCAAGCACGTCGAAGCCGCCGTCAACGTCTTTGACAAGTGGTCGCGCCGCGCAGAATTGCAATCCCAGATGGAGACCATCGAAGCCGAAACGCATCTTCCTGATGATGCACCCGGGCAGTTGGTCCAGATCGACGCGATGATCGAAGATCGCAGTCGCAAACTGGATGAAATCAAAGGCAAGCGACGTTCGCTGAGAGACAAAGCAGGGCAGTTGCCCGTGAGCGCGCGCATGATGGAACTGCAGGGCCGTATCGAAGCCGCCACCGAACAGGCGACTTGGGTCGAGGCCATTGAAGAGCAGGTTCACAAGCTGGACACCCAGATTTCCAAAGCACGCAACCAGCTTCTTACCGATGCGGATCGACTGGGGCTGGATGAAGAGGATCGGGAGTCACTGGTCAGTGGTGACTCATCTCAGATGCCGGATCTCTCGCGACAAACACTCGCCTCGCTTTCGGGACCTGCGAAACGGGTCAAAGAGCAACTGTTTTTGTTAAAGCAGTCGCGCGGCGAAAGCACCGAGCAAAAGAAACGTGTCGAGCACTTCCAAGAAGAACTCGGCGAAGTGCTCCAACGCACCAGCGCCACGGATCTCCAGCACGCCATCCGGCAAGAAAACGATAACCTCACCGGTCTTCGCCGCGTCAATCAACTTTCGGAGCACCTCGACAAGCTGCGTCGTCACTATCGTTCACTTGAGAACGAATCCGTTGATCTTTCGACGGCGGAAGTACTGCCGATCGACAGCTTGCTCTTGATGGGCTTGCCATTCGTGGTCGGTGGGAGCGCGTTGGTCGTCTCGTTTTCACACCTCTTGGGTCTCACCTGGTTTCTTTCGGGTGACCCATCGCCGACTGCGGGAATGGTGTGGTTGTTGATCGGGTCGATGGCACTCGCGCTCTACTTCCTGAGCAAGCAGAACGGGCAACGTTCCACCGCACATGATCGTGACGATTGCGATCGACAATTGGATTCCTTGCGGAAACAGATTCGCGAGATCGAAGCCGAACGCGACGAAGTGGAATCGGACTTGCCGGCCAGCAACCAGCCGATCGAATTCCGCGTCCGCCAAGCCGAGTTGCTGATCGCCGACTTGGAAGCGTCGATGCCTTCCTATCACGCGCACGCCGCAGCGTCACAGTCCTACGAAGCGGCTCGTGGAAAAGCCCTGAAAGCAGCTGAGCAACTGAAGGTGGCTCGCCGGGAGTGGTCCGCCACGCTTCGCAAGCTGGGACTCGCCGATTCGATGTCGCCGCGCAGTGTTCGCAAGCTCAGCGAAGGCTACGAGACGCTTCAAGCCAGTTTGCGACGCCTGGAAGAACTGCAAAACGAACGTGAGGAACGTCAGCGGGAACGCCAAGGACTGGCCAAGCGGATCGAACTGCTTTACCTCGAATCACTCGAAATCCGCGATGAAGATCAAAAGCGCGAGGCCCTGGAAGATGCGGATGAGTCGACGAATTCACTGGCCGACCTCCCAAGCGAGTCTCAGGCGTCGTCGCGAACGTCTGGCATCCGACCCTCGGCGACTCGGACCGGACCTCTGGAACAGCTGAACCACCTCCAAGAAGAAGTCACCCGTCAACAACACTGGATCAAGCGGCGACGTGACCTGAAGGAACAGGACGCGAACTACAAACGCCAGCAAGCAACCTGTGTTCGCGCCATCGAACGCGGCGAGCAACAGCGGCGAGCTCTCTGGGCTAGGTGCGGTGTGGCCACGCCGGAGCAGTTCTACGAGATGGTCGACCGAAAGGCGAGCTTGGTGGAAATGCGATCGCAGCACCAAGAACTCGATCAGCAAATTCACTCCATGATCGGTGCCAACCTCACCTACCAGGACGTTGCCAAGGAGCTGCTGGAAACCGATCTTCCGACACTGGAACAACGTTGGGATTCCCTGACGTCTCGCATTACCGAGACGCAGGAACGAATCGCAACGTTACGGACCCAGTTGGGCGAGTCGGCGGCGGACATGAAGCATCTGGCCGAAGACAACCGTTTGACATTCGCACAACTCGAGCTTGGCTGCGTGAATCGCAAGATCCAAACCATTGCCGAACGTTGGCAGGTGCTGGCGACGGCGAGCCACTTGGTCGAAGAAGTCTGCGGAAAATTCGAACGGGAGCGGCAGCCGGAAACGCTTCGTGAAGCCTCCTCGTTTCTTTCGCAACTGACCGATGGAAAATACAACCGCATCTGGACGCCACTGGGTACGAACCAACTCAAGATCGACAATGCAAGCGGAAACGCTCTGCCGTTGGAAGTGCTCAGTCGCGGTACACGTGAAGCCGTCTTTATCGCGTTGCGATTGTCACTGGCAGCGGCCTACGCACGTCGCGGAGTGATGCTGCCCCTGGTGCTTGACGACGTTCTGGTCAACTTTGATGGAGACCGTGCGGTCCATGCCGCCGAAACATTGCGTACGTTCGCAGAACTCGGCCATCAGGTCATGATGTTCACCTGCCACGAGCACATTGTCGAAATCTTCCATTCGATTGGCGTCGAAGTCCGCCAGTTGCCTCGCCAAGGCGAACCGGGACGTGCGACGGCACTGCTGCCCGAGTCGGAGTACGAAGAAGAAACCAATGAGTACTACGAAGAGGAAGTACAATACGAGCCCGAGCCGGAACCCGAGCCCGTCGAAGAAACCGTGCTATCGGAACCGGAGCCCGAGCCAATGCCGGAACCCGAGCCCATCGTAATCGAGAAGAAGCCGGAGTCTCCGAAGGTGATCGTGATTGAGAAACCGGCTCCACCACCGAAGGTGAGAACGGTTTACATCGAACGTCCCGTGGCTTCAGAACGCGCTCCCGAACGCATTCCGGAACCCGAGCTGATCGAACCGGAGTGGGTGGACGAAGAGCCCGAGCGCCGTCAGGCGATCGGTTGGGCTTGGTTCGAACGCGAACCCGCGGACGGAAAGATCAGCGACGACGAGCGAGCCGCATCCAGAGTCACCGCGCACAATCGAGGGAGCGGCCGCAACCAAGATGCCGGCGAACCCGAGTGGGAATCGGCCGAAGAGGAATCGATCCCCGATGAAGTTTGGGATCGAAACAACGCCTGGTGGGACGGAAGCCGAGTCGCTACCTAAATCGGGAGCAAATCAACGTTGGTGTCGTCATCAGCAGCTCAACCGTCATCAGTCCCGGAGGGACGTTAGCTCCGTGCCGGTGGCCCTGGCCACCGGTTTGCTGCGAAAACATCCGCTAGCCGCGGAGCGGCGACAGAGTAATCCGACGTCGCTATTCGCCTAGCTCATCGGTGAGGATGAAGTCTGGCTCGGGGACGCTACTCTTTTGACCGTAAGGAGTGAGCATCGCTTGATAAACGCGGTACTCAATTCCTTCGCCGACGGCCTTGGTGGCTCCGTCTGCCATCACGACATGAACTAAGCCGGGGTGGAGTGACGACGGACGAGCGAGCGAGCGACAGTTTGTGAAATCCATTCGCAAGATTTCGATACGATCCGACGAGATATTACTCGCCGCTCCGTTGATACGAACCGCAGGCTGCGTGGAGATATTCGGAAAGCCTCCGGCCCCCTGATCGTCGAGGTAATGCCAAACAATGCCGGTCCCAAACTTCGCTCGCAGCAAGGCCGCCAGCATCGGCGTTCCAGCGGCTTCGCTCCAGTCGTTGGTCCAGTTCAGGTTCTGCCCGGTAAAGTCAGTGAGGTCCGTGCCGTTGAGGAAGCCGGGGCGATACCAAGAAAGGGCCTGAATGTTCTCACAATAAAGAGCGGTTTGCGTTTGCCCGTCACGGATGTCTTCCAGCGTCATCTTCGGTCCGACGGAGAACTGCCCCGCGGGCGCGCCAACAACGCCCAGTTTGAACGCTCCATTATTCTTGTTCTCTGAACGTTCGAAGATGGTCCCCGCACCCGTGGTGGTGTGCGAGTCAATCACATTGGTTAAGAACGTGGTTGTGTTGAGCGCACCCGAGTCAATCGACCCGGTGTTGCACGCGTAGGAGTTCCAACCACTGGGTCCCGACTGGACAACGTTGCTGGGACAAATGAACGTCGAAACGTTCGCAGCCGTGATTTCATTCCATCCGAATCCTGCGCCGCCTCCGCCGGCTCCCAGCGTGCTCGAAATGGCGGGGAATTTATTGAACGACCAGCGCTCGTAAAGCGGCTGTTGGTCCAGGTACTGCAGCAACGGAACTCCGTAACCGCCAATCTTGAGGTGCGCTGCGATCACAGGACTGGTGGGCGCTTCTGCGGGATCGACTCCGCCGGAAAAAGCCCCATAAAAATTGGTGTACGAGGGCAATCGGTTCTTCGACGCATGGAAATTCTGCGCGGCGATCCCGATCTGACGCATATTGTTCTGGCAGGACGTTGCACGCATTCGCTCGCGGACCGCACCGATCGCGGGAAGCAGTAGACCGACGAGGATTCCGATAATCGCAATGACCACCAACAGTTCCACCAACGTGAAACCGCGATTCTGACGTTTCATTTGCTCGCACTCCGGACAGAGAAGAAAAGAAGAGACCGGCAATCCATCGATCGGATCCTGACGCGGATGCATGAGGTCAATACTGTGTTTATCGGCTCCAAACCACCATTGACATGATTATCTCCGTAACGAGCACCGAGTGCAAAT
>JBCBOO010000200.1:0-12341 GCA_039821235.1 Planctomycetota bacterium | reverse complement strand
GGCGATGATTTTACCGGGACCCGCATCACATCCACGTCACCGGTCGCTGTTCTCGGCGGCAGCTCGTGTGCCAACGTCCCCGGCAACTACGCGGCCTGCGACACGTTGGTCGAGCAGATGCCACCCTTGAATACGTGGGGCAGCCAGTTCGTTCTCAATCCGTTGGCCATTCGTGATGTCGATCTAGTTCGTTTGACGGCATCACTTGACGACACGGTCATCCAAGTGGGCACGGACACGATCCGTCTCGATACCGGCCAATCGATCGATTTCGACCTGACCGATCCGGCCGTTGTTCAGTCCAATCAACCCATTCAAGTTGCCCAATTCTCCGTGGGGGACAACTACCAAGGCTCACGCGGCGACATCCAAGACACGATCGGTGACCCGGCCATGTTATTGGTTCCCCCGGTCGAACAGTGGCTGGACGAATACGTCGTGACGACGCGTGTGGAACGCAACGACGCGAACTACATCGGCCTGACCGTTCCAAACTTGGTGACCAGTGAAGTCTTCCTTGGTGAGGATCCGTTGCCATCGAGTATTTTCTCACCCGTGCCTGGAACCGATTTTTCGGTGGCCAACATTTCCGTGTTGGACAACACGCACGTTCTGACGGCTCCAATGCCGTTCGGAGTCACTGTGTATGGTTTCAGCGGGTTTGAATCCTATGCCTACCTTGGCGGACAGTCGTTTACGCCATTGGATGTCAATCCGGCGATCGAACTCACTCCGGAAACTGAATCCCGTTTGGTCGGCCAAACTCATACGGTGACGGCAAGCGTGACCGACGAGTTTGACCAGCCCGTGCGTGGCGTTTTGGTGACCTTCGACGTTAGTGGAACACAGCAGTTCGTCGCCTCCAGCCGGACCGACAGCTCCGGCATCGCGACACTCTCTTGGGACGGTCAACTCGCCGCCACCGACACGGTCGTCGCCACGTCGCTTGGCGTCAGTGATTCGGCGAGCGTTGATTGGTTCGGAGCCTTCCCGGCCATCGAAGTTACCGACCCTGAAAATGGATTCGACGTCGAAGCCGGTTCGACGGTGCTGATCAGCGGACAGGTCGATGCCGGAAGCCCCGAAGCCCGTGTGATCGCGGTTTTGATCGATGGTGTTCAGATTGAAACGGTCGACTCGGCGGGTAATTTCTTTGTCACGGTCGATCAGCCACTCGGCGAAACGACGTATGGCTTTGAAGTCATCAATTCCTACGGCGTCTCGGCCTACACGACGCATGATTTGGTCGGAACGTATCCCGGCGGCAGTAACATCAACTTGGAGAGCTTGGTCAATGTTTCTGCGATCACGGAATCCTATGCCGTCACTTCGTTCGACGCTCGCAGCAATCATCTGTATGCCGAATTGAGCGTCACCAACTCGGGTACCCAAGCCATCACCCTGCCATTCTTGGTGGGTGTGCAAAATATCTCCGATAACTCAGTCGACCTGCTGGATGTCGACGGCTACTGGACCGATGGAACGCCTTACATTGATCTCTCGGATTGGGTCGAGTCGAACGAACTGTTGCCCGGACAATCAACGGATCTCGGAATCCTATCGTTCCATGTCCCCGAACGAAATCCGTTCGAGTACGACTTGGTCTTGCTGGGTGGTGAGAATGCACCGCCACGATTTACATCGGTGCCGATCGTCAACGCACGCGGCGGCACGGGCGAAAGTTACGCGGCAACGCTCAGCGGTGTCGATCCAGACGGCCACCAGATTCGCTTTGAAATCGTTTCGGGGCCCGATGGATTGGGGCTGACCAACCATGGTGACGGCACCGCATCACTTTCGTGGACGAATATCCCGGCCGCTCAAGCGAACTACCCGGTCTCGTTGCGAGTCCTCGATGAATTCGACGCGTTTGAAGTGCAAACGTATGTACTGCAAACCATCGACGGCACACTGAATCGCCCACCCGTGTTCTATTCGGTGCCGCTGTTAGATGCCTATGCCGAAGCCGACTACGACTACACCGCGCTCGCCCGCGACGTCGATGGTGATTCGCTCGCGTACGGACTGACGGTTTACCGGATCGATGACGTTAGCCAGATGAACATCGCTGGCATTGACGGCAGTGGGTTGCCGATTGAGTTTGATCCGTCCGTCGCACGCATGACTTGGGAACCCACCGGCGCCGACGCCGGGTTGCATCGTGTCATCTTCACAGCGGACGATGGACGTGGTGGCGTCGACACACAAGTCTTTGATCTCAATGTCAATCCCGTTGTCGGCAACTATCCGCCACGGTTCACGTCCACTCCCGTCACGAATGTCTTGGCCGGAGATCCCTACGAATATCAAGCCACCGCCGTGGACCCGGATCTGGATCCCGTCAGTTTTCGGCTCGTCACCGGTCCGCCTGGTGCAAACATGACGACCGAGGGATTGTTCACCTACGCCATCCCGGACAATCAAACCGCTAACTACGAATTCACAGTCGAAGTGCTGGACGGTCGTGGTCACATCGTCCCGCAGTCTTTCACGATCGCCGCGGTCGATGGTTCACCCGCCACCTTGTCAGGACGCGTGTATCATGACGTCAACGCGGATGCAACTTACGATGGTTCCGATACCGCCGTTGCCAATGTCCTGGTCTACTTGGACGACAATGCAAACCTGCGGCACGATCTTGGTGAAGAATCCGTCCTCAGCGGCGCCGATGGAACGTACTCGCTTCCGTCGCCTCCCGGAGCTTACCGAGTCGCGTTTGATCGTGGACCGGACTGGGCGACCTTGGCTCCGCAAGAACTGTTCTACGCAGGCACAACCACGCCCGCGGAAAACGTTGGCGGATTGGATATCCGGTTGACCAACCGGCCACCAGAAAACAACGCGCCCGAAATCATCTCCACACCATCATCGACGGCAAGGTACCTGGAGCTCTACACATACGATGTGGACGCGGTCGATGTGGATGGCGATAGCCTGACTTATTCCTTAATCGCAAGTCCCCCCGGTGCAACGATCGATGAAGTGACCGGTTTCGTCAGTTGGATTCCCGGCTTACCGCCGCGTCCAGGAGAACGGTCCTCGGATTTCCTGTCGGTTCGTGTGACAGACCCGTTCGGCGGTTCGGATATCCAAAGCTGGCAACCGGAAGTCGTTTTCGACAATCACGCCCCGGAGTTTGTCAGCGAACCCAGCCCTGTCGCCACCGTTGATCTGCTCTACACCTATCAGGCGGTTGCCTTCGATCAAGACGGCGACGTGCTGACGTATTATTTGGATCCGGCATCTAGGCGTTTGGGATTAGACATCGAGCCGGACACTGGACTGTTGACTTGGACGCCCGAAGCAACCGGAGCCGTGGACGTCCATCTGACGGTCACCGATCCTCGCGGCGGCATCGGCCACCAGACCTTTACACTCTATGCGAGGACAGACGCGTTCCCGGTGTTCGATATGCCGGAACGGATTCGGCGCGAGGTCGGAGTGAATGAACCGCTGCAGATCTTCGTGAGTGATCCACTTGGTGATTTGGTCACCGTATGGTTGGACGACGAAGCGACGCTGGCTGGTGCATCGATTGAACAGATCGACGTCAGTGGTGATCAACTGGACGACGACGCACTCGTGTTTATTCCGCAGACCGTTGATGAAACGCCGCTCAAGCTGATTGCCTCCGATCCGCAAGGAAACACGGCGGAGTGGACGGTGATCGTCGAGTCCTACATTCCGGGAACCGCCAACACCGCCCCCACCATTGTCGATGTTCCAGCGCCAATCCTTCGCCGTGATCTGCCGATGCGCGTCACCGCATTGGCAGAGGATGTCGACGGTGATGATTTGACGTGGTCGTTCGACGCCAACTCGTTGCCCGACGAAAACGACTTTTTTGTTGACCCGATGACAGGTGTGATCACCTGGACTCCGTCGCAAGCCGGTCAGCATACAGTGACCGTCACGGTCAACGACGGGAACGGTGGCATCGATTCGGAAACCGTCACCTACGTCGTGCTCGCCAACGCGCCGCCACGATTCACATCCGATCCGATTCGTTTCGGCACCATGGATTTGAGTTATTCCTATCCGAGTGTCGCGATCGATCCCAACGACGGTGAGACCGAGCAACTGCTGTACCTCGGCAACGTGCTTCCTTCGGTTCGCGACTTTGGAAACGATCCGTCGCAATGGCCGGACGTCGACGCCACGATTGACGAAAACACCGGCGAACTGCTTTGGGAACCGTCCGCGATCGGGCGGTACTTTGTCACCCTGTTCGCGGTCGACCCGCACGGCGAACTGGGTGCACAAGCCTTCGAAGTCAGGATCATTGGCGAAGCCGACAACGCGCCGCCTGTGATTTTGGAAGACCCACCTCCGCGTCGCTTGTTATCGCCACCGACCGGCGATTATCCCGCCGTTTCGCTGGACGCGATGATTCAGGCCACGGATGAAAACAACGACCCGCTCACGTTCTCGCTGCTCAATGGGCCGAGTGGGATGACGATCACGCCTGAAGGACGTGTACGTTGGACGCCTTCCTCGGAAGATGTCGGCCGAACGGGCAGCTATGGCGTGCGAGTGATCGATGGCCGTGGCGGCAGTGACTCGGCGACGTTCACCTACCACGTGGACTTGAACGCGATCAACGAAAACCAGCCACCGGACATCACCAGCCAGCCACGCTTGAAAACCCAAGCCACGCGGCCCTACGCCTACAACGTCGATGCGATCGATCCTGAATTCGATGCCATCTCGTACTCGCTGCAAACCGGTCCCGCCGGTATGTCCATCGATCCGGTCACGGGGATCCTGCAGTTCACTCCTACGCTGAATCAACTCGGGGATCATACGGTGACGGTCGTCGCGACCGACTCGGTCGGAGCGTCGGATTCGCAGTCGTTCCAGCTGTTCGTGATGCGTGGCGATGCCGCACCGCAGATCACCAGCAGTCCGCTCGCGACCTCGCGCACCGGTGATTACTACCACTACGCCGTGACCGCCGTCGACGACGATCGTGATCCGTTGACGTTTAGTTTGGTATCGGGTTCGTCCGAGGATCTTCCGCTTTCGATCGATCCGGAAACGGGCGTGTTATCCGGGTTCACTCCGACCGTCGGCAGCTATGAAGTCGTCGTTCGCGTCGATGATCCGACCGCTCGATTTGACACGCAAACGTTTACCATTGACGTCACGCAGAACGGATACAGCGGTGAAAACAACCGCCCACCAACAATCACCACGGTTCCCGAAACCGTCGCCCGAATCGGCAGCGAGTACGTCTTTGATTTTGACGCCGACGATCCGGATATTCCGTTGGGCGATTTCTTGAATTGGACCAAGTCCGTAGAAATTCCCGGGACACAGAACGCCGTTACCTTCGACACCACTGCCCAGCAACTGCGTTGGACACCCGATCCGTCGGAAGTAAACACCGAAATCGCATTTCAGATTCGTGTCACCGACTCGATCGGTTCATACAGTTCGCTTCGGTGGACAGTCTTTGTCCGCGAAGCCAACGTGGCGCCCACCATTCAACCGATCACCGATCAAACGATCGCCGCCGGATCGCGTCTGGCGGTCGATGTCCTGGCGGAGGATCAGAACGATGACCCACTAACGTACACGCTTGACGGTGATTCGATTGCACGAGGCATCACGATTGATGATGCCGGACGCATCCGATGGTCGACGACGCTAGATGACCTGGACGACGCCACGCAGACCATCGTCGTCTCCGTGGACGACGGGTATGCCGCTGCGGTTTCGGAAACCTTCAACGTCACGCTCACACCCGACGTCACTGCTCCCGAAGTCGACCTCACCGGGAATCCGCCGCAGCTCGACGCCGGCCAATCCGTTGACCTCCAAGTGCGAGCGAACGACAACGTCGGAATCGTCTCTCGGACACTGACATTGGTTTCCGTGACGGGCTTCGATGACACCGTCACCACGCTCGACATCGATGTGCCGCTCAGCGATAGCGGGACGGCACGCTTCATGACTGACGTGTCACACCTCGGCGAACTGAGGTTCCGCGCCCAGGTGGCCGACGCGGCGGGACTGACCGCGACGGACGAATTCGTCCTCGACGTTTTTGACCCCAACGATGTCCAACGGCCGCAAGTACGCATCCTGAGCCCCAGCACCGGTGACGAACCGCTCACCGCCGTCGACATCGTCGGTTCGGTTGACGATGACATCGCCAACGGCCTTTCTTGGACGCTGACGATCCAGGCAACGGACTCCTCCGCACCGCCCATCGAAGTCAACGAGGGTACCGGAAAAGTCAACGCATCGATCCTTGGGATGTTCGATCCGACGATCCTGCGAGACGGTTCCTACCGAATCACATTGACGGCGACCGATAGCGGAAACAACACCGCCACCGACACGGAGATCATCGATGTCAAAACCGATCTCAAGCTCGGTAACTTCAACATCAGCTTTACCGATCTGCAGATCCCCGTTTCCGGCATTCCGATCACGCTTACCCGTTCCTACGACACCCTCGACGCCGACGTCTCGGGTGACTTTGGGTACGGTTGGTCGCTCGAGTTTGCGATGCCCAAGATGTACGTCAACTACGCATCGCTGGGATCTCCGTCCTTCAGCGGGTATGGGACGTTCGTTAACGGAACCCGGATCAACGTATTGACCCCCGAAGGCAACACGGAAGGGTTCACGTTCTTTTGGCGAGCCGGTGCGGAAGGCATCAACGATGCCGGCGTCAACGGTTCCACCCGTTACGTCCCCACGTTCGAAGGCGACTCCGGCAACGCGTACCGGCTCATTCCACCGGCCGCCGACGGGACGTTCCGTCGCCTCACCGAAAACGGTCCCCATCAAGATGATTCGGGAAAGCTCTACTCGGGCTTGGATCCCTACTTCGGCGGCGTCTTCCGTTTGGAGCAAGCCGACTCGCGCGGTCGTCAATTGGAATACGACATCCTGGTCGGCACCAAAGGCCAATCCGAGTTCACGGCCCACCGTGTCCGCGACAAGTATGATAACGCGCTGGAAATTTACTCCGATGGCATCTTTAGCCAACGCACCCCGGATCGCAGCGTCCAAATCGTTCGTGACAATCGAGGCCGGATCACCGAGATCATCGACCCACGCGGAAACTCGTTGCTGTACCGCTACAACGCCGACGGACAGTTGGCCGAATTCTACGATCGACGGGCCACCCAACGGCTGCGAGACGCATTCGAAGGCAATGAATTCGAACCGACACGCTTTGAGTACGGGCCCGAAATCGATGGCCAACCGATGACCGGATTCCCGGGCATCGAAAACTACATGACCAAAGTCATTGATCCTCTCGGGGTCACCGCCGTCGAACAGGAATACAGCCCCGTCGATGGACGGCTGTCGAAACTGCGTGACGCCGAAGGCAACGAACAATCGATGCTGTACCGGATCGATACGCCCACCACGGGCGACGCAAATGATCCCGAGCGTCATGGCGTTGCATCCGCAAGCGGCACCACCACCGGACTCAATCCGGTCCAATCCAGTTTCGACGCTTACGGACGTCTGATTCGTGAGGAGACGCCTTCCGGACAAGTCACGATCTACACATACGCCAACGACGAGATTCGTTATCCCTACCAGATCATCCAAGTCATCGGGGAACCCGACACGCCCGAAGAGTGGGCCGATCGCAGTGGTGACGACCGCGTCACCTCACGCCAGTACCATTCCGAATTCGCCGGCCAAGGTGCCGTTCGAGAAGAGATCAATCCTGACGGCGAAGTCACAACCACCTACTACAACACCTGGGGATTCAATCGTGGTTACCCCAGCAAAGTCGATCTACCCGACGACAAATCCACCACCTACCAGTGGGCTCCGATCGGTGAAAATGGCAAGGTCGAATTGGTCGGCACGATCGATCAAGATGGAAACTCGACGCAGTACGGGTACGACCAATACGGCAGCGTCAACTTTGTCGGCCAGGGCAACGTCATCACCGGCCATAACACCGCGACTTCGTTCGCTTACAACGAATACGGCGACCTCGTCGCGACCGCCGACCAAGACGGCAACATTCGCACCATCTCGTACAACGAAAACGGAGAACAAACTGGCACCGAATTCGCCTACTATCCCGGTGATCAAAGGCCGCCCACCGGCCCCAGTCAAGGCGGCGGCGAATACACGGCCGCTGATTACCCGTCGTCGCGAACGATCATTCGCACGTCGAACGACCTGGACGTCGAAGGCGATGTGCTCAGCAGTTCCACCGAAGTCGTCGAGCAAGTCCTCAATACCGAGACGCTTGAGTACGAAGACGTCGGGGATCCCGTCGTTCGCAACGAAAGCGGCGTCAGTCAGTACGACGCGCTCGGCCGTGCCTCCGTCACCAGCGATGATAACGAGCGTCAATCGTTTATCGTCTATGACAAACGCGGGCTCGCAGTGGAAACCTGGACGGAATCTCCCGACATCGATGGCAATTCAGCCTGGTCGGTTTCCCGTACCGTTTACGACACCGAAGGCCGTGCGGTCTACTCCACCGGCTCCGTCCCCGCCGACACTCCGGTCAGCGAGATCACCGGTTCCTACAGCATCTACGACACCGCCCAAGCCGTTGACGTCGATGGCGACAGCATCGTCGAACCCGACAGCGGCCTGAAAACCGGCCGCATGCTCGGCAGCCAACAACTCGTCGGCACAGACATCACCGTTACGCCGATCGCCGGTTCACCCACCATCGACGTCGTCCACGAAGGCGTCACCTACACCGTCGCGCTGTTGGCGACATCCGCATTGACCGACGCCGGAACAACGATCAGCAGTTCGCGATCTTTCTACGATGAGAACGATCGTGTCACCAGCACCGAAAACGATCACGGGCTGCGTTCGCAAACTCTGTACGACGAAGACGGCCGCGTCATCGAATCACGTAGCGAAATCGCACCTGCCACCGTCGACTTTCAGGCGTCGGGTCTCACCGGGCAGTCGTTCTGGTCAGTCTCACGCACGATTTACGACGAAGACGGCAAAGTCATCGCGTCGACGGATCGCTTTATCGTTCCCGCCGACACGCCACTCGGCGAAGACCCGGCAAGCGGTCCCGTCCCCACGCAGATCACCATCACCCGCTACGACGATCAAGACCGCACGGTGGCCACCGAACGCTACGTCGGCGCGACGATCATTCCCGACGGTGACTCACCGATCACAATGAACACCGCCGGCTTCAAGGTCGATAACGCCGGCGTCTTGGAAAGTGTTTCCGAAACGCTTTACGACGCTGCCGGCCGGGTCTGGCGAACGATCTCCGGACGCGTGCCACGCTCCGAGGCTTCGGCCGTCGAACTCGCCCAAAGTGACGCGCTGGCAAGCTACCCCATCTACGGCTCCGACGGCAGTGACGCCTACGCCGATCAGAACCTCATTGCCGGCGTCATCTCCGACACACTGTTCGATGATCGCGGTCGCCAGTTTGGCTCGCTCGGTCATCCGCTGCCCATCGAAGACCTTGGCCTCACACCGACCGACTTCGGACTCTCCGGCAGCGGGCTGCTCGTTCGTCCACGCAGCGAAACCGTTTTCAACTCCTACGGCCAAACCGAAATCAGCCGCGGAGGACTTGCACAGGTCCAGGAAGCCGACGGCACTTCGCTCGGCATCTTCGATCATGAGACCGTCGATGTCGTCAGCCACTACGATCCGTTCGGCAACGTCGTCCGGATGGACTACGTCACCGGCGGAACACTCTCGGTCACCGATGCGGATTCGAGTCCGCACCAACGAAGCGGTGGCGTCATCGATTCTTACATGCAAACCGTCTTCGATGACGACAATCGCCCAGTCGCCGAGATGCAGCAGACCGCCGGTACAGTCGATTCGCTTTGGGATGAAACACTGCAAAGCTTCGTGGTGGACGATAGCAGCGGTGACACGATCCCCACCAAACTCTATCACTACGATGACGACGACCGGCTTTCCGGCGTCAGCCTTCCGATCGTCGACGCGATCGACCCGCAGAACCCCCTTCGGCCCAAGTACGAATATGGCTACGATGATCGCGGCAACCAAACGCTGATCGTCGACCCGCTGGGACAGGAGACTCGGTTCACATTCACCGACCGTGGCCAACAAGCCTCGCGTACCTTGCCGCTGGGCTTTGGTTCCGACGGTATGGCTTCGACCGCCGACCTCGACAATCTCGAAAGCAACGCTTCCTCGTTCGGATTCACCGAGCGGTTTACGTACGACACCGATGGCAGACAGAAACTGCACATCTCCTTCGAAGGCGTCATCACCGAGACGCTTTACGACGAATACGATCGCATGTGGGCGATGAACTACTACGCCGACGATGCGGACTACGTCTCGGGACTCGTTTCCGAGCGTGACGAATACGCGTTTGACATCCAAGGCGGGCAAACCCTTTGGCATCGCTACTCCGCCGATACTCCCGCTTCGATCGCGGACAATCAGTCCGCCGGTGATGTGGCGGGCTTTACGCTCGGGCGCAGCGAAGCAGTGCTTCGTGACGAACGTGGACGCGTGGCACACGAGATCAGCGAAGAAGGCGTCGTCTCCTACGGCTACGACTCGCGCGGCCGGATGGCGTTCACGGCGGTCAATGCGAATCTGAATTCGATCATCGATGCAAACACAGGTCTTCCGATCCCGCTCGGCGAAACGGCCATCGGCACGATTGGTTACTCGGCCGCCGATCCGGCGACTTCCGACCGAGTGACGTTCTACGAGTACGACGCCCTGGGACGGCTCGCCGAAGTCAGCGAGGACAACACGCCGGCGGTTACGACCGACAGCCCCGCCACCGAGACCGACTACAGCTACGACCTGCAGGGCAGAGTCGCCGATCACTCCGTGGTCGATGCGTCGGGTGATTCAGTCACCACGACCTACACCTACGACACCCTGGGCCGTCTGGACACCCAAACCGACACCAACGGCTCCGGCCAAACCCTGGCCGAGTACGACTACACGGTCCGCGCCGACGGCAAACGCACCGCCTTGAGCGAGACCTTCTGGATCGACGCTGATTCGGACGGCAACGTCGATACCGGAGAACAAAAACCTTCCACCTACACCTGGACCTACGACGAGATCGGAAGGCTCACCGACGAAGTCCTCGATCACTGGGACAACAACTTCGATCAAACCGAATCGTTCGAGTACGACTTGACCGGCAATCGCACCGAAAGACGGCTCGACAGTGGCAGTGACTCCAGCATCGATGAAGCGATCACGTACCAGTACGACGCCAACGACCGTTTGGAATTCGAGTGGCTCGATGAATCCGACGATGGTTCGGTCGAGCGGACGACCCAGTACAGTTACGACCACACGCAACAAACCGACGAAACGGTTCGGGATGGATTCTTCGACGAATCAACGTCCAGCGGATCGCTGCCGACGATGGTGTCGCGTCAGCGGATGTACTACGACCTGCAAGGTCGTTTGGGCACACTGATCAATCAGGGTTACGACTCGTTTGGGACACTGACGTCACGCGAGCGGGTGAGTTACGAGTACGACCGTCGGTCGTACCGGGTGGTCCAAACGGTGTCGACGGGCGGCTTGATGCCGGACGTGAACAACGAAGTCTGGACGGAAACGAACCGAGTCGAGTTCTTGGCAGACCACCACAACCACACCGGATACACGCAGACGCTGCGAGAGACCGATACAGCCAGCGACGGTTCAACAAAGACGACGGACTACACCTTCGGAAACGATGAGATCGCCCAGCGAGTGGTCGAGCGTGACTCCTCAGGAGTCATCACTCAAGACTCAACGCACGTCTTCGGTCACGACGGTCATGGCAGCGTGCGAGTGCTCTACGACGCCGCCGCCGCAATCGCGCAAGTCTACACCTTCGCCGCCTACGGCCAGATGCTGACCGTCCACGACGGAACGGCAACCTCGATCGCAACCACCGACCGCCTCTCCTCGCTCGGTTACTCCGGAGAACACTTCGACGCCAAGGCCCAACAGCAATACCTCCGTGCCCGCTTCTACAACCCGGCAAACGGTCGCTTCAACCGGCTGGACCCCTACATAGGCGATCAGACCAACCCAAATCTGTACAACAAGTATCTGTACGCAGCAGCCGATCCAATTCAAAACGTCGATCCGAGCGGTGAAGTTCCATTTACTGTCTCCGGTTTGCTCTCATCAATAGGAACCGGCATCGTCGTTGGCGGGGTTGGAGGTGCAGCAACCGGTGCTGCTTATGGACTATTAAAATATCGGTCATTCTCCGCAGCCTTTCAGCATGCACTGCTTGGGGCGATGTACGGGGCTGCCGTAGGAGCAGCAGTGGGAGGGTCCGTGTACTCACTGGGAGCTGCATTCGCAACTGGAGGAGCCAGTTTTACTGGATCGTTGCAGGCCGCTTC